>JAISFT010000035.1 GCA_031263435.1 Treponema sp.
CCTGGGAGTTGACACGGCCTTTATTACGATACCGGGACATATCTATATGGCTTTCGATACAGGCGCGGAAAACGGCGCTTTTTCTGCCGCCGTGCAAAGCGATTTAATAGCGCATAACGGAAAACTTTGGATGCCTGTGGAGATTACCGTACCCGGCGAAGGATTTTACCAAGCCTGGCGTATCGGGGTACGGGAATGGGGGCAATCCGCTCTGCGGATTGCCTCGGAGTTTTCGCAAAGCGAAAACTCCACTGTGGGGGAAGAAAGGCGGCTCTACCCAATGCGGGAATCCTGGGTCGTATATCCTCCGGTAACAACACCAGAAGCGGGGGATCATCTACCCAGTATGCCGGAGGAAGAGGAGATTACCAAACGGTTTACGGAAACGATAAGGTGGTTCGGAAACAAGTAACAGGATTAATGTTATACGGTTAGGGAACAAAATTCAGACACCATAGATTTAACTTGATCAGGGGTTTGTCCAATCAAGTGGTGCCAGGCACCAACAAGTGGGGGTAGCGGAATAGACCGCAGGGCCGGGCCCGGCGGGCCCGGCACGAGGACTATGGAGCGAGGGGGAGCAGCGTCAACAAAGGCTTGTTACGGGGTAGAATTGGTTTACCCTTCACATCAACAGTGCTCCCCCTCCTTAGTATTACGTGCTTACTTAGTGGCAGGCGGAATTCTTGGGGGCGGTACTCCTTGTAAGTCTGTTTTTGTTATGGTAGCCTCTAGCTATGACGGAATTCGGGGATCAGGATGGGGTGGAAACCGGGATTCCCCGGGATAATGGGACTGAACGCTACCTTGTTTGCACGGTTTTGGAAGAATCGTACGCTTTGCCCTCCCGTTTTATCGGTGAAATTGCCCTGTTTGACAAGGTGTACCCCCTTCCCCTGCTGCCGGACTATGTGCTGGGTATTATTAACCGGTATTCTGTGCCCTACGCGCTTCTGGATACGGGCGTTTTGATTGCCGGGCGTTCCGGGCTTGGGGCGAAGGTGCTGGTCCTGAAGGAGCCGGACCCTGAGGGGGTTCCCGATTTTGAACAGATGGATAAAGTTGCATTCCTTGTTGATGATGTTGTTGATATTGTCGAGATTGAGCGGTCCCTGGTGCTTCCTGTTGAGGGGGAGGAGGAGGCCGGCGGGCTTATCGAATCGTCCTTTTCCTGGAAGGGGAACAATGTGCTGGTCCTTGATATCCGGGGGATCCTCGCACGGGCTCTTCGGGAAACCGCCGCTTAGTCTGAGCTTCGCCGCGAATGGGCTTTGTTGCGAAGCTTTGCCGTGAAGTTTCGCCGCGAAGTTTCGCTGCGAAAAGGAAAGAGAAGCTGAAATATTTTTTTTCCGCCATCCGTTCGCCCGGTCCGGGCAGGGGCCTGGCGCTGGGGATTCCCGTTGATGCGGTGGCTTCGCTGGTATTTTTTTCCGGGGAACTTACCGGTCCTGTCGAGGATGACGGGGATGAGCAGCGTTTCTCCGTTCCCCATTTTTTTGGTTTTTCCGGGGAGGAGATCCGGCACGGCCTTGTCCTGAAGGGGGAGGGTCCGCGGCGGGTGCTGCTGGTAAGTTCGGTAGAAAGGGAGATTGAATTTCCCCCGGAGGGGATCTGCGCCCCCCCTTCCATCCTGAAGGCCCTGGGGGTCTACGGTTTTCTGTCGGGGCTTTGCTTTACAGGCGGGGATTCCGGGGATTTTCTGCCTCTGCTGCTGATCGATCCGTTTAAGCTGGCAGAGGAGATGGTCCGCCGCGAGACGGAGCGGATGCTATGATCGATGTCCTGATTGTTGACGATAGTTCCCTGGTCCGCTCGATTCTGCGGGATTTTCTGGAGAGTTCCGGGAAATTCCGTGTGGCGGGGGAGGCGGAAAACGGCAGGGAGGGGCTGGAGAAGGCCCTGGCCCTGAACCCGGACCTGATTACTATGGATATTGATATGCCGGTGATGAACGGTCTGGACGCGATTGGGGAGATCCGGAAGGTCCTGGCCGTTCCGGTGGTGGTGATCAGTACCCATGACACGGCGAAAATTGCCTACGAGGCCACGGCCCGGGGCGCTCTGGAGTTTTACGCCAAGGATATTTTTACCACCGCCATGTCTGCGGAAAAACGGGCGCAGATTTTGGATACCCTGGTCCATGTTTCGGGCATCAAGGGGAAACTCCCGATCATCCGGGATGGTCAGTTTTCCTTTTCCGAATCCCCCGCGGCGCCGCCCCGGCCCGGCCGGAGATTCACCGCGGATCGTAAAGTTGAGGCGGTGGTGATTGCCGCTTCTACCGGGGGTCCCCGGGCCCTGTGTTCGCTCTGCGGCGCCCTGCCCGGGGATTTTCCTGTGCCGATTCTGCTGGTCCAGCACAATTCCTCCGGTTTTGACCGGGGCTTTGTGCAATGGCTGAACACCTATACTCCGCTGGACGTGGTTCTGG
The DNA here is from genome assembly GCA_031263435.1 of Treponema sp. The sequence continues at coordinate 2,432 of JAISFT010000035.1, forward strand.
CGGGGGAGGGGGATCTGCCGGCGCCGGGGAAGATCTACATGGCCCCCACGGACCGGCACCTCCTGCTGAACCGTCATGGCTGTTGTACCTTTGACGATGGTCCGCCGGAAAATAATCAAAAACCTGCCGCAGATGTGCTGTTCAGGAGCGCCGCGAAATTCTACGGCCCCGGTCTTGTTTCCCTGGTGCTTACCGGTATGGGTTCCGATGGGGCGGCGGGGACCCGGGCGGTTAAGGAGGCCGGGGGTATTACGCTGGCCCAGGATGAACAAAGTTCCATGATTTACGGTATGCCCCGGATGGCCCGGGAAACCGGCTGTGTAGACACGGTGATCGCCCTGGACGCGGTGTCCCGGTACCTGGTACTCCTGGCCCATGGATAGGCTGATACATGGTGATCCGGCACTGTTCCTTCTTTACCAGGATGTAGAGAGGATTTTTGGAATCCGGGGGACCCTTGAACAACTGGCCGGGCTTAAGGATTATCTTGAAACCCGCCGCGGCCGTCCCCGGGGTCCGGGCTCTGGTGCAGGTATCAGAATTCCGGAAAACCCGGAGGAGATTGCCGGTATTGCCCCGCTTATCACGGTGAACGAAACGTACTTTTTCCGGGAGGCGATCCACTTCCGCCTGTTGGCCCGGTACCTGCTGCCCCTGTACGCCCGGCGCGGGAGGCCCCTTCGTATCTGTTCCGCCGCCACTTCTTCCGGCTGTGAAGCCTACAGTATTGCGATGCTGTTGGACTTTTACTGCCGGGGCAGGGAACTGGGGCGTGAGGCGGGGCATGGGGGGCCTCCTCTTTCCTGGGAACTGGACGCCTTTGATCTGAACCCCGCTATGATCGAAGCTGCCCGGAAGGGGCGCTATGGCATGAATGCCCTGCGGGACGATGGCTCGGAGTGGAAACCTGTCATGGACCTATATCTTAAGGCCGAGTCCCGGCATGTGGAGGTTGCGGAGCTGCTGCGGGACAAGGTCCGGTTTTTTACCCATAATCTTATGGAAGCCCTGCCGGGAACCTACGATATTATTTTTTTCCGCAATGCCCTGATCTACTTTTCCCCGGAGGGCCGGCGGAAGGTTCTGGATAATCTGGCGCGGGCCCTGGCCGAGGGGGGAAGTCTGCTTGTCGGGGTTTCGGAGACGGCTTCGGTGGAGGAAAGCCGCCTGGAACTGGCCCACCGCCGGGGGGCCTTTTATTTTACCCGGCGGAGTGCCGCGGAGCCCGGCTTTTCCGCGGCGGGGCCGGCTGTACCCGCGGCGGAATCTGGTTTTCCGCACGGGAGAATCCAGAAGGGACCGGAGCCGCCGGTACAGCCGGTCCCTGAGGCGCCTGTTTTGGAGGCGCCGGTCCCGGAGGTATCTGTCCCGGACAGGGTTTCCCCCCCGCAGGCCGATGTCCGGCCTGCTCCCGGGTTGCAGTTTATTGCGGAGATCGTCCGTATCCGGGGCAGGGAAGAGGGCCGGCCCAACGCCCGGCAGGTTTTGGATTTTCTGCAGACCGGGGAGGGGACAGCTCCGGGCAGCGGGGAACTGGCCGCCGCGGCGCTTACCCTGCTGGACAGCGCGGACCTCCCCTCCGCGGCTGCGGTGCTTTCCTGCCTGGAAGGGCGGGGATCTTCGCCGGTAACTTCTTTTCTGCGGGGAGAATTTTACTACCATGACGGCGGGGACATTGCCGCGGCGGAGGCAAAATACCAGGAGGCGGCGGCAGGGGACCAGGCTTTCTGGCCCGCCTGTTACCGGATCAGTTCCCTGGCGGAGGAAGGGAACCGCGCGCGCTATGAATACCGGCTGAAGAAGGCCCTGGGAAGCATGGAGAAGGGCGCCGGACGCGGCTATGAAATTTTTATTGGCGGCTTTTCGCCGGATTATTACCGGCATATATTGGAACGGAAGTTGGCCGAATAGCCTTATGAGCGCAGGAGGCTGAGGGTTTTATGTTCAGAAATATGAAGATCAGCGTCAGATTGATCATCTCAAGCGTTATTTTTCTTATCCCCGTGGGGATGATGCTTTTTCTTATTGTTACCAACGCGGCCTCTTCCCTGCAGACCGCGCGTTTTGAGCGGCGGGGTCTGGAATCCCTGCGTTGTGTTGCGGAGTTGTTCCAAGCCGTCTCTACCCGTCAACTGATTTCCACCGATGAGGTTGAAACGGAGGCCCTGCAGGGGCAAAGGGCGGAACTGGACAGGGGGATCGAAGCCCTTCTGGCGGAACTGGAGAGGGGCTACGGGTATTTTTTGAATCATCCCTCCCGGAATACGGGAAGGGCCGGGCCGGAACATCCGGCGGGGGATCTGATACGGCAGATCCGTTCCGGCGTCGTTTCGCTGAAAGATAAGAAAGACTGGGAAGAACTGGCGGTTTATTCGAGTCTTGCGGGGAATCTCCGGGCCCTGGCCGCCAGGGCGGGCAGCGATTTTTCCCTGGTTCCCGAAAAAGATGCGGCCGGTTATTATCTGGCCGGCGCGGGTATCCGGGCCCTGCCCCGCTCCCTGGAGCGGATTTTCCTGATAGGGAATCTGCTGCGCCTGGCCCAGGTTCAGGAGAGCTTTCCCGGGGGGAGTTTTTCTGCCGGCGATCGTGAAGCCGTGGAAGATTACCTGAGTCTTTTTAGCAATTCCGATTATCCCCAGGCGCTTTCCGACATGGATGCTGCGCTGGCCTGCCTTGAGGAGGCCGGCTACCTGGTGGATACGGGGGGGATATACCGCCTGATCGTCTCCTACCGTTCTGCGGCGGAAGGGTTCGCTGCGGCGGTCCGCACGGTCCTTTCCCTGGGGGAAGATTCCCCGTTTTCGGGAAGATCGGCGCAGAAAGACGCCGCCTATGCCGGAGTCTTTAGGGCGGAAACTGCGGCCGCCGAACAGAGTTATGAATTGATGTCCGCCGCCTTCGATCAACTGGATGTGCTGCTGCAGGGACGTATAGACCTGTACCGGGGGCAGCTTATCCGCTCCCTGCTTATCACCCTTTCCGCACTGGTTCTGTCCTTTGCCGTTGTCCTTATGACCAATATTTCCATCGCCGGGAATACCCGGCAGCTCCAGGGTCTGTTCAAGGCGCTGGCGGACAACGATCTTTCGGCAAAAGCCGTCGTACAATCGGGGGATGAATTCGGCGAATTTATGACGGCCTTTAACGGTTTCCTGGAAGAACTCCGCGTTGCCTTTGATTCGTTTAATCAGGATATGTCCCTGCTTTCCTCCGCGGCCTTCGATCTTTCCTCCTCCACCCGGGAGATCTCCACCACCGCCAATCAACAGTCTGCCAGTGTGGCGGAGATTCTCAGCACGATGGAGGGGAACAAGGACCTTTCCGCCCAGGGGGCTGCAAAGACCCAGGAAGTGGCCGATCTGGCCCTGAAGACCCAGGAACTGTCCCGCCGGGGGGCGGATCTCCGGGACGCAAACCAGGATATGATGGGCATGATCCGGGATCAGAACGGGAAGATCATCACGGAGATCAACTCCCTGGCCGACATGCTGGTCCGGATCAACGAGTCCATTGCCATCATCGATTCCATTGCGGATCAGACCAGGCTTATCGCCTTTAACGCCAGCCTGGAGGCCGCCGCCTCCGTGGAATTTGTCGAAGGATCCGCCGGTGAAAGCGCCCGGTTTTCCGTAGTGGCTGCGGAGATTCGCCGTTTTGCGGATAATGTGGTCGATTCTACCACGGAGATAAAGGAGCAGATTCTGGAAGTTCAGCAGGCCTCCAGAAATCTGATTGAAGAAGCCGGCAATGGGAGGCAGCAGATAGACCAGGGCTATGAACGGATGGTAAAGCAGAAGGAGGTCTTTGAGCAGATCGTAGAGGTTTCCCAAAATGTGGCGGACAGGTCCCGGCAAATATCGGCCTTAAGCAAGCAGCAGGAATATGCCTCTTCCCAGATCTTTACTACCCTGAAGGAAATATCTGCCGGAGTAAACCAATTTGTGGCAGCCACGGCGTCTACTTCAAGAATCGCCGGTGACCTGAATATTATGTCGGCGGAACTGCGGAAGGTACTGGAAATTTACCGGACCGGGAATGTCCCGCCGCTTGGAAAAACCGCGGACAAGCAGGGGAGAGGAGAAAAAATATGACAAGCCTGATAGAAGAACGCATTACCCGTGACGAGCGTGACGGAGAGGTAATCATCAATTACTTCCGCCTTGCCCTGGGGGTGATCTATGTGGTGGGGATGATAGCTATTTCCATTCTACGGGGAAGATCCGGCATGGGATACACCCCCTGGCGTACCCACGCGGGGACAACTTTTTTCCTGGTCTACGGAATTTTCATGCTGTTTTACCTGCGCCGGCGTAGTCTCGTAAGTCCTTACTTAAAGTACGTGTGCGTTGTTCTTGATATGACTATCATTTCGGTCATCGTCTTTTTTTCCGGCACCTATCCCGAAATTTACCCGCCCATTTCCTTTCTTTCCATACATGCCATGTTGTATACGGTCCTTATTGTGCTGGGCTCTTTCCGCTACGATTCCCGCTGCGCCATCTTTTCCGGTATCTTTGCGGCCCTTACCTACTTTGCCGCCATTGTCTCCCATGTGGATGTGATTGATGTGCCGTATACCGCGTTGATTCAGGGCAGGGAAATTGCCGTGCGTTTCCCCATGTACAACGAAGTTTTCCGTCTGCTGGGGATGATCATTGCCGGAGCCATTACCGGCATGGCCTGTAAACGGCATCTTAACCTTTTTAAGAGCATGATCGATTCGGAGTCCCAGGCCGCCAGGACTTCCGAGCGGACTGTGGCGCAGACCAGGGAAATGTCCCGGGCCATTCAGCAGTCTACCGATGAAATATTTCTTTCATCCAAGGATATTTACAGCACCGCCAACGGTCAGGCTTCCAGCGTTCAGGAGATTGAAAGCACCATCACCGAAAATGCCCAGATAGCGGGGGACATTGCGGAAAAGACCGGCAGTGTTGCCGCCATCGCTTCCAGGATGAAGGACGATGTAACCCGCGGCTTTTCCGTGCTGGAAAACAATGTAATCCAGATGGGGGATATTAAAAACAAGAACGACAGTGTTATTGGCGGAATTATTTCCCTTGGCAATAAAATCGCCAGGATTCGGGACATTATCAGGACCATCAATACCATTACCGATCAGACCAAGGTTATCGCCTTTAACGCCGCCCTGGAGGCTGCGGGCGCCGGGGACCGGGGGAAACGTTTTTCCGTGGTCGCCTCCGAGGTAAACCGGCTGGCCGATGATATTGCCGCCCTGACAAGGCAGATCAAGGATCATATCGAGGAAATACAGGATTCATCTTCTTCCCTGATCATTTCAAGCGAGGAAAGCGCCGATAAAATCGCAGAAGGGTTAAAGCTTGTCAGGGATCTGGAGGCCATATTCCGGGAGATTCTTTCCGGCGCCGATATTACCGCAAACCAGGCCCAGACCATCACCGTGTCTACCCAGCGGCAGCGGCATTCGATAGAGCAGATAAATATTGCCATTGCCGATATCTCCCGGGGGCTTAACAGTTTTATTCATTCTACCCAAAATGCAAGCGCCTCTGCCGAGGGTCTTATGGGGCTGGCCCGGGATCTGGAGGCGGTCCTTAATACCGGTGGAGACGCCGCGCCGGTCCGGCCCTCCGGGGAATCGCAGGCGGATTAAGGAGCGGTTTTTTCTCATGGCAATTTCGCGGGACAAGTACATCGGAAAATTCGTTGACGAGGCCCTGGAAAATATCGGGACCGTAGAATCCCTGATCTTTGAAATACGGGACGGGGTATCCGCGGAAGATGATCTGGTGATTCTGCTGCGGGCCCTCCATACCCTTAAGGGTTCTTCCCGGATGCTGGAATTCAAGCGCATCGAGGGGCTGAGTCATTCCCTGGAAACGGTGTTTATCGCCCTGAAGGAGCAGCGAATCCACCTTTCCGATGCCGGGGTCAAGCTTGTTACCGCGGCCCTGGATACCCTGCGGGAAGGGACGGGAAAGATTCGGGATACCAGGGATGACGCCGTAGACACCGCCTTTGTTGAAAAAGAACTGGCCGCCATGGCGGCCAATGAAGAATTTACCCTCCCCGGCGCCAGACCGGCTGCGTCGGCTCTGCCGTTGGCTTCGCCGTTGGCAAAACCGCCGGCAGAGCCGTCGGCGAAGCCAACGGAACCGGAAACTGCGGCGGCCGGCCGCTCAGCCGAACGGGCCGGTCTGCCTGCGGAAAACGGCGCCCCCGCTGTCCGCGAAAAGGCCAAGGCCGAAACGATCCGTTTTTCCCTTGAGAAAATTGACGGCATTGTAAAAAGCGCCGCGTCCCTGCAGTCCCTGGAAATTGCGGCCAGGGCCATTGCGGGGGATCACATCGTTCTGCGGGGCATGATCAAGGATCTTTCCCATGCCTTCAAGGCCGGACAAAACTCCGATCCCGGCCTTTCAGGCTACCCTGCGGGCGGCCCGCAGGGTAGCCTTGCGGCGGATTTCAAAAAACTGGAGAAGTTCTGCGGAAAAATTAACGCCGCCGTAAGAAACCACGCGGCGGAAACGGCCAATTATACCCGCGATGTGTATAACAGCGTTATCAGCCTTAGAATGCTTCCCATCTCGTCGATCCTCGATGTTTATCCCCGCTATGTTTTTGAACTGGCCCAGGAAATGGGGAAGAAGGTCCGGCTTTCCATCGAAGGCAGGGAAAATGAGATCGACAAAAATATTATAGATGTCCTTAAAGAAGTGTTCCTCCATGTAATACGGAACGCCGTCGATCACGGAATCGAGAGTCCCGAAGAGCGGAGGGCCGCGGGAAAGCCGGAAACCGGCCGGCTGGAAATACGCTGTTCCCGGAAAAGCGGCAGCATGGAAATTGTGATTGCCGATGACGGCCGGGGCATCGATCTGGAAAAGATTCGCCGGAAGATTGTGGAACAGGGATATATGGCCGAAGACGCCGCCGCTTCCCTTTCCAGGGAAGAGCTGACCAATTATATTTTTCAAAGCGGTTTTTCCACCTCCGCCGCCCTGAACAATATTTCCGGCCGGGGCGTCGGCATGGATGTGGTGCGCAGTAACATTGAACGACTCAAGGGAAGCATCACCGTAGAAGGCGGGGAGGGCAGGGGTACGGCCTTTGTCATTACGGTTCCCCTTTCCATTGCCGCCCTGATGGGTTTCCCCGTAACCTGCGGCGGCATGAGATTTATCATCCCCGCGGTTTTTGTCGATACCATCCTTCTGGTAAAGCAGGACGAGATAATCACCGTGGTTGACCGCCCCCAGATCCGCCATGAAAACCGGATCATCAAACTCTATTACCTGGATCAGATCCTGGGAATAAAAAACCACCCGGCCCGGCAGACGGGCGGCGCCATCCTGGTGATCATCATCCGCGCGTACGAAGACGAGCTTGCCCTGGCGGTTGCCACGGCTGCCAGCATGAGGACCGTGATCCTTAAACCCATGCCGGCCTTCCTGCGGGCAAAATCCGTATTTTCCGGCGTGGTCCTGGGAGAGGACTACGAGATGGTCCCCACCCTCCACATACCCACGGTGATCAAGATGGCCCGGCGGATTAAGGGCATCAGCATGAAGAAGCGGGATCTGGAATCAAAGAATTTTAGAAAATCCGTACTGGTGGTGGACGATTCCCTGCCGACCCGGGAGATTGAAAGCGATATCCTTAAATCCGACGGCTACCGGGTGGATACCGCCGCCGGCGGGGTAGAGGCCTTGAATATGGCAAAGCTTAACCGCTACGATCTGATCTGTACGGATCTGAATATGCCCCAGATGGACGGCTTTATGCTTACCGAAAATATTAAAAAAAACGATGAACTTAAAGCGATTCCGGTGATCGTTATCTCCTCCCGCTCCGACGAGGAGGATCAAAAAAGGGCGGCCATGCTGGGGGCATCGCGTTACATTGTCAAGAATTCGTTTAACAACCATAACCTTTTAACCGCAGTCCATGAATTGATAGGGGCCTCGGATGAGTAGCGGAGAAAACGGCGGCCCCAGACGTATTCTTCTCCTGGAAGATTCTGACATCTTTGCCGACATGATAGTGGAATTCCTCTCCGGGGAAGCTTACGAAGTAAAACGGGCGGAAAACGGCTTTGAAGGACTCAAACTGGTTTACAGCTTTCTGCCCCACCTCATCATTACCGATGTGGAGATGCCCTTTTTCAAAGGTTATCAGGTGGCGCGGCTGCTCAAGTCCCGGAAAAACACCCGGACCATTCCCATCATCATGTTTACCTCCCTGGGAGAAACCAGGGACCGCTTTTGGGGCCTCAAGGCCGGGGCGGATTGTTATGTCGAAAAATCGCCGGATAATTTTGCCGGGCTCAAAGAAAAGATCGCCGGACTTCTGGATGAGAGGCCCCCGCCGGATTTTCCCCTGATAGAGCGGGAAGCAAAACGAATCAACGACCAGGCCCTGATAGAAATGGTGAATAACCTTTTGGACGCCAAGCTGTTCCAGACCACGGTGATTGGCATGCTCGCCGAATTGTCCGGCAAGCTCAGTTCCCTGGATGATGTTGTGGCCGGTGTTTTTGATCTTCTGCACAATATTTGCGAAACAGGAATTGTGTCAATCATGATAACCGGGACGGAAAATACCCTGCGTGTCTACACCGCCAATTACGCCGCTTATACCGGCTCCCAGACGGAGGAATTCAGGGGCCTGTGCGGCGCCGATTTTGCCGGCCTTTTTCCCGATTTCCGGGGAGAAAACCGGATGGCAAAAGAACTGTTTCCCGCGGGGGACAGGAATAAAAATATCGAGTCCTATATCATGATTCCCCTTGCGGGATCGGGCCGCCATTTTGCATCGGTACATATTGCCAATTCAATCCGGGAATATTTTTCCCCCGCCATTCTGGAAAATGTGCAGGTCTTTCTTGCCGCCGCATCTTCGGTTATTTCCAATGCCCTTGCCATCCGGGAGATGGAGGAGCTGCAGCGGAAGACCCGTACTGCCTTTGCCCGCTATGTTCCCGAAAATGTTATGGACGAAATAATCCACCGATCCTCCGGAGTGCAGCATCAAAACGAGGTGCGGAACGTGGTGGTTCTTTTTTCCGACATCAGGCAGTTCACCGGAATTTCGGAAAATTCCGGGGCCCAGCAGGTAGTATCGTTCCTCAATCAGTACTTCTCCGTCATGGGGAACGAGATCCTTGCCGAGGGGGGTCATATTGATAAATTTATCGGCGATGCCATCATGGCTGTCTTCGGCGTCTACGAGGCTCTGCCCAATGCCCCGGTGCTGGCCATCCGTACCGGGGTAAGGATGCTGGGCGCCCTGGAAAAGGTGGATACCTCCGGCATCACCCTGCCCGGTGGAGGGCTCCGGATTGGGGTAGGGATAAACCGCGGCGAATGTGTGGTGGGGAATATCGGCTTCCACGACAAGATGGACTATACCCTGATCGGCAACACCGTAAACCTGGCCTCCCGGCTGGAGGGAACAACCAAGCTATACCGCCACCCCCTGATTGTCTCGGAGTTTATGTATGAGCAGGCCCGGGATCATTTTATTTTCCGCAAGGTGGATATTGTCCGCGTCAAAGGCAAGGAGGAGCCGGTGGGAATCTACGCGGTCTATACCGGTTTTACCGGAGGGGAGGATCGCCCGCCGGGGGCCGGAGAATCCGGCCTGGCCGCGGTACCGGCCCTGCAGATCAGCCGGGAACTTCTTGATGATTACAACAAGGGCCTGCAGCTTTTCTACATGCGGGAATGGGTTACCGCCCGGGAGTATTTTGACCGGGCCCGCGGGATCGATGAAAACGACTACCTTTCCGCCCTCTACGTTGAACGCTGCGACACTTACCTGGTTAATCCCCCGCCGGCGGATTGGGACGGCGCCGTAACCCTGACGGAAAA
>JAISFT010000036.1 GCA_031263435.1 Treponema sp.
GATTGCCGGCGCAGCCGGGCTGGCAGGATGCCGGCGTGAATAGATTTCCCAGGTTTTTGCTTCGCAAAAACCTGAAGGCGAAAATCGCCACGGAGGGCGATTTTCGCCCGCGCAAGGGAGAGAAGCGGAAATACCGCAGACCCCCCAGCTATTTGCCATCCTATACCTCCTCCTCCGTAGCGACCCGCCTATATGTGTACAGCCCCGCTATACACATATGGGATGGGTCGAGGAATTGAAGCGGATAGCCCGGTCCCCGGAGTGCCCCGAACCGCAGGTTCGAAGGCACGGAGGGGATGCGCCCTAAATATAAAAATCCACAGTTTGAATGATGTCCGGATACTAGCGCAGGTACTGTTCCGAATCCTCCATCCGGGACAGGATGGTTTCCATTACCCCCAGGTCCCAGGAGAGGTCCAGGAGGCAGTACTTGTTCCGCATCATCTGGGCCCGCCGGGCGGTGGCGATGGCCTGGCTGCGGGAAAGGCCGATGCTTTCCGGCTTCAGGGGACACTGGGCCTTGCCCAGCATTTCCCTGAGTTTTCCGTAGGGCAGCAGCCGGGCAAGAAGGCGGTCCCGCAGTTCCTTGTAGTTGTCCCTAAGGGCCTCATGAATCCGCTCCACAACGGCATCGTCCATGTATTTTTCCAGGGCGGTCTTTACCACCAGGTCGTGGCTGCGGCTCCCCCGGAAGGCCGACGAAACCGTTACCATCCGCTGGGAAGGACTGGGACGGACATAACCCTTGGGCGGAGAGGGGGGGGCGGCGGGGTCCGCGAAGAATATCTCGTAGCAGGCGGTGGCGGCCAGGGTCCCGATGCTTACCTTGTGGCCGTGGGTCACGGGGACGCCGTCCAGCGAAAGGTCATCCATCTCCCAGACATGGCTAAACAGGTGTTCACTGCCGGAAACGGGGCGGGAACCCTTAAAGGCCTGCATCGAAAAGCCGGTTATGGCCAGGGCCTCGAACAGGGCGGCCACCGCGTCGCCGTCCCCCCGGGGGGCGTCGATTGAACGTTCCAGGTAGTCCAGAAGTCCCGGCTGGGTCATGTTCCACACCTTCTGGTTGATGGGCTCCGCTGCGGGCGCGCCCAGGGGCCCCACTACATCGCAGAGGATCCAGTCGCAGCCGGCGATGATCTTGCTTGCCAGGTCCCCAAAGCCCGATGAGGAAAGGTAGGCCGGGGCCCGGGCCAGGACCTCTGGCTCCGCGGCCAGGGCCAGGGGCGCGGGGCAGGACATGGTCTGCTTGTAACCATCGTAGAGGATCGCCGCGCCGTAGGCGGTATAACCGTCCACACTGGCGGCGGTGGGTACGCAGAGGTAGGTCCGCCCCAGTTCCGATGCGGCCCGCTTTACCAGGTCGTTCACCGTGCCCCCACCGATGGCGATGGGGACCGTCTCTTCGAGATTGGGCAGGGCGGAAAGTTTTTCCTTGATCAGGGTGATATGAGTATATTCCGCGTGGAGCCGGGGTTCGGCGGGGAACCGAAATTCTCCCCGTATGGGAATTCCTGCTCCGTCGAGAATTTCCTTAAGCCCCCTGCCCGCCGCCTCCCAGGTGTTCTCATCGGAAATAAGGTAGACTCCGCTTCCCCGGTAAAGCCCCCGAAGCAGCGATGGAATTTCGGCGTAGCAGCCCCGGCTGATCAGTAATTCTTTGGTTTCATCCGCGGCCTTCAAACAATCTGTCAATGAAGGAATAGAATTCTTGCTGTATGCGTCCATGATTATCCTCCGGCAGCTAATATTGCAACTAATATTACTGTTTACTGTAACATATTTTCTCTGATATGTTAAAGTAGATGCTGGTCAATCCGGTTTCAAAGTTGACTTTTTGAAACGGACTCAAGATAACAGAGAGGGGAGTAAATATGCCTGTCGCACGAAAAATAAAAGAGGCCCTGGGTTCCCAATCCATGATCCGTAAAATGTTTGAGGAGGGGAACCGGCTGAAAAAAGAACACGGCGCCGATAAGGTTTTTGATTTTTCCCTGGGTAACCCCGATATTGAACCGCCCCCGGCCTTTCACCGGGTTTTTCTCCGTCTTGCCCGGGAGGATCGCAGGGGATCCCACGGGTACATGCCCAACGCGGGGTACCCGGAAGTGCGGGAGGCCCTGGCGCTCAAGGCTTCCCGGGAGCAGGGGGTAAAGATAGACGGATCCCATGTTGTCATGGCCGTGGGGGCCGCCGGGGGCCTGAATGTGGTCTTCAAATCGATTCTTGATCCCGGGGACGAGGTGATCGTTCCGCGGCCCTACTTCATGGAGTACCGCTCCTATGTGGCCAACCACGGGGGGGTTCTGGTGGAGGTGGATACCGCCGAAGATTTTAGTCTGGACCTGGGGGCCGTCCGGGCCGCCCTGTCTCCTAAAACCAAGGCTGTTCTTATCAATTCCCCCCACAACCCCACGGGCAGGGTCTACCCGGCCGGCGATATCGAAGCCCTGGGGAAACTTCTTGCGGCACAGGGGGAAGCCGGCCGGCGGCCCTACCTTGTCTCCGATGAACCCTACCGGGAGATCGCTTACGACGGAATCACCGTGCCCCCGGTTCTTGCGGCCTATGCCGAATCCATCGTGGTAAGCTCCTATTCCAAGAGCCTCTCCCTGCCGGGGGAACGGATCGGTTATGTGGCGGTGGGGCCCGGGGTATCGGACAAGGAGGATCTGCTTAACGCGCTGATCTACGCCACCCGGATCCTGGGCTATGTCAACGCCCCGGCCCTGATGCAGCGGATCGTGGCGGAGCTTACCTTTGCCAAGGTCGATGTGGATATCTATGCCCGCCGCCGCGCTGCCTTTACCGCGATTCTGGATGGGGTGGGTATAAGCTATGCTAAACCCGAGGGGGCCTTCTACCTGTTCTGCAAGGTCCCGCCCCGGAAGGCCGCAGGGGCTCCTGCCCGTACCGCCTCCGCCGCTTCGTCTTCCGAAGATGACGCCGCCTTTGCGGAACTTCTTAAACAGCACCTTATCCTGGCTGTCCCCGGTTCCGGTTTCGGCAAGCCGGGCTGGTTCCGCCTTGCCTACTGCGTGGATGAGAAGATCATCAAGGCCTGCGGACCGGCGTTCAAGAAAGCCGTGGAATCCTGGTAGGTTTGCGCCATGCCTGAACAAGCGGCAAAAAAGATCATTATGGCGGTGGATGATATGCCGGTAAATCTGGCCGCCGTCAGAAATATTCTGAGCCAACATTACGATGTACGGCCCATCAAATCGGCGAAGACGGCCCTTATGATGCTGAATACCGTAAAGGTCGATCTTGTTCTTTTGGATATTGAAATGCCGGAAATGTCGGGTTTTGAATTTTTGGACCGGATTCGGAACAACCCCGAATATTCCGAACAAAAGGATATTCCGGTTATCTTTATTACCTCCCACGGGGCGGAAGATATGGCCGCCCGGGCGAAATCCGGCGGAGCCCAGGACTATGTGGTAAAACCCTTTGAACCCGCCGTGCTGCTGAAAAAAATCGGTTCCCTGTTGGCAGCGGAAAATCCTCCGGCTGAATAAGGAGAATATAATGTAATGAAGGTCCTTTCGGGACTCACCGGTTCCCTGCTGTTATTGTTAATTATCTGCGGCTGTACTTCCGTTCAGGAGGATTCCGGTCAAAACAGCTTTTATATTAACCTCAACGATTATCCGTTATATGTGAAAAGCGGATTCGATTCCGCCGATATCTCCGCTGTTCCGGATCATACCGACGGGTCCTGGCTGGTAAAGAGGCCCGGAGAACGGGGAGGGGCGGCCGGCGTTGAATCCCTGGGGCTGCCTGTGCCCCGGCGTTTTTTCCTTTCCCCCCTCAGGGAAAAACCAGAGGAATATACCCTGCTGATACCCTTTACCGTGGGGCCGGAACAATTTGAAAACCTGAACGGGACAAAACCCTTTCAGCCGGGGATTTTCCTGGCCGCCCTGGGGGAGAACTGGGAGATATTTTTCAACGGCCGCCCCGTAAAATCGGAACTCCGCCTTGACGGGGAAGGGCGGATCACATCCGGCCGGTCCTGGCGCTATCTTATATTCCCCCTGGACGGTTCCCTCTTTGTCCGGGGAACCAATATCCTGGCCATCCACATTATCGGTGCGCCGCATTCCGATGCTACGGGCCTGTGGTACGAGGGGCCCTACTATATCGACGAATACGAAACCATCAAGAGTAATCATGATGAGTCCCTGGAAATAGCCCTTTGTGCGGTCTACGTTTTTATCGGGCTCTACCATTTGCTGCTTTTTATAAACCGGCCCAAGGATCGGTACAACCTCTCGTATTGCTTCTTTTCGATCCTCCTGGGGATCTATTTCCTCTTCCGGTGCAGCGTGGTTTACCGTATTATCCCCAATACCGATATTACCTTCCGTTTTGAGTACGCAAGCCTCTTTATGGTGATACCTATGCTGGCGGGTTTTTTGGAACAGTTTAATTTCGGAAAAACCATAAAGGTCAGCCGGATCTTCGGGGCAATCAGCCTTTTCTTTGTGATTCTTCAAGGAATACTTCCCAATAGCTTTGGGGATGATCTTCTCTATGTATGGTGGGGATTCTCGCTTACAGAGATGGGTTTTATCCTTTGGTGCGATATTATCAGTGTACTCTGGCGGGACATCCGCACCCGCCGGACCGGAACGGGTTCCCTCCTCAAGGCCGTCAGGACAGTTCTTGTCGAAACGCCTATGGGTAATATCATCATCGGCGCCGCCGTGGTGTGTTTGGCCGGAATTGTCGATATCGTCACTTCCCTCTATGTGCATTACGGCGCTGTCAATGTCAGCCGTTACGGCCTTTTTATTTTCACGATTACTACCACCGTTATTCTGGCCCGGCGTTTCGGCAGTCTGTTTCGCCGGATCGATGAAATGAACGTACTGCTGGAAAAATCGAATCAGGGTCTGGAAGATACGGTACGGGAGCGGACCCGGGAACTGGAACAGCAGACCGCTGTGGCGGAATCCGCGTCCCGGGCCAAGAGCGATTTTCTGGCCCGCATGAGCCACGAGATTCGCAGCCCCCTTAACGTCATCCTTGGGCTTTCGGAGGTGGAGCTTCAAAAGACGCTGCCCGAAGAGACTGCGGTCAACTTTGAAAAAGTCCACCGCTCCGGGGTCCACCTTCTGGAAATCATTAACGACATTCTGGATATTTCAAAAATAGAATCGGGAAATTTTGAAATTCACCCGAGGGAATACGAATTCTCCCTGCTGATCAGCGATACGGTCCAGCTTAACCTTCCCCGGATCGGCATGCGGCCCATCAAATTCAGGCTGGACCTGGACGAAACCATACCGGCGAAATTCTACGGCGATGAACTGCGGATCAGGCAGATCCTTAACAATCTTCTGACCAATGCCTTTAAGTACACCGAGGAAGGGGAGGTCCGGCTGGAGGTCAGGTGGAAACGCCGGAACATCGGGGCCTCCCTCCTTTTCACGGTGGAAGATACGGGGCGGGGTATTAAGCCCGAGGATATGCACCGGCTCTTTTCCGACTATACCCAGTTGGACACCGCGTCGAACCGGCGGATAGAGGGGACGGGTTTGGGGCTCTCCATAGCCCGGGGGCTGACGGAGACAATGGGGGGAACGATCGCAGCGGACAGCGTCTACGGTAAGGGCAGTACGTTCCGGGTCTCCCTGCCCCAGGGGATCGTCGACGAGGCCCCCATCGGATCGGAACAGGCGGAAAAGCTCCGCAGCCTCTACCTTGCCGGAGTTGCCGGAGAAAGGAATCCCAACCGGGGAAATTTTATCCGCTCCTATATGCCCTACGGGAAAGTTCTTGTGGTGGATGATCTGGAAACAAACCTGGACGTGATGCTCGGACTCCTGATGCCCTACGGCCTCCAGGTGGACACGGCCCTAAGCGGACGGGAGGCGGTGGACGCGATCCTGAAAGGGGAAGTCCGCTACGATCTTGTCTTCATGGACCACATGATGCCGGAAATGGACGGGGTAGAGGCGGTTCGGATCATCAGGAGTGAAACCAGCGGCGAATATGCCCGGACCGTGCCTGTTATCGTTCTTACCGCCAACGCCGTTGCGGGGAACCGGGAGATGTTTCTTGAAAGCGGTTTCAACGATTTTATATCCAAGCCCATCGACATCAAACGGCTGGATGTGACGCTGAACCAATGGATTCGGGATAAACAGAGCGGGGCGGTCCTGCGGGAAGCGGAACTTCAACGGGGGGCCGGCCGGAGGATTGAAGACGGGGAACTTGACGCCGGGGGGAGATGGCTCCTGGAACATCCCGTTGAGGGAATAGACTTTCCCGCGGCCCTGGCGCGGTACGGGAACAACGGCGCGGCCTATCTGCCGATATTAAAATCCTTCGCGGCCCATACCCCGCGGCTGCTGGAAAAGATGGAAAGCAGCCGGGAAAATTCCCTGCCGGACTA
>JAISFT010000073.1 GCA_031263435.1 Treponema sp.
CGTCATGTATGAAGGCTGCGACTACAACATCGCTTTAGACACAAAGCGCAATCACGGCGGGACGTGTTTCCAGATGTTTACATGGGGGCCTGAGTTTGTAAGCTGGCCGGATTCTCCCGGCTGGTTGGAGAATCTCCTCGAATTAGAGGGCAAAGTGCAAGACGCGGCAAACAAGGCGAACGCGCTGCATACCCTTGGCAGGGTTAATGCCGGCCCCGAGGTCACATACGGCGTTGACATTCGGCTGCAGTCCCCGGAGCAGTTTAAGGATTTCTTTTACAAGGCCGCGTGTGCATTGAAGGCCGTGGAGCAGGATTTTATGGACGAACTGCGAAACATTGGGTTGAATTTTTGGAAGTTGTCTTCGGAACCCTGCGAAATCGGCGAGCGTATTATCGGCGAACTGTGTACTAAACAGGGATTTATAAGCGGCTCCGATGGGAAGTCATGTCTCAAAGCCCTGGGAAACAATAACACGCTCAAGGTCGAGTATTGTGTTTATGAAGAAGGATTTACAACGCACATATCGCATTATCATACTGGAATTTCCAGGGTACCTGAGACTGAGCCGGGCTGTATGGAAACTATTCGCTTTTATCGTGGCGAGTTTCCGGCAGATGAGGTCATGGATCGAGTCAAAGAAGCTGTCGCATTTACGGAAGCACATTTTGTGGAAGCGGCGGCGGCAGGGAATAATTTCGAGGCAGCAGACGAACAAGAGAAAGCGGGAGGCTTGTAATAAAAACGCTTGACACGGCGCAGTCTGCCTTTGAGCGCGGCAAGGCGTATCACCACAAAGGCAAGTACAACAAGGCCATTGCGGACTTTGACCAGGCGCTACGCTTTAGGCCGGATGATGTGGTTATTCAATGGGCCCGCGAACTGGCGCTTGCCGCGAAAGCCAGCGAGGTCTGCAGCAGGACATTGCGGAGGCAGCGGAGCTGCCGGTCCTGTCCCCGCCGAGGGGGCGCCGGCGCCCGGTGGGGATACCACCGGGCGCTGATTTAAGGGGTGTATGGCTGGAGAAAACAAGTGGGGGTAGCGGAATAACAAACGCTTGCACGTTTGTTATTTTCGGGGTTTGGGGCTTTGCCCCAAACCCCACAACTGTTAAGGCAAGCGTTTTTATGGAGCGGGGGGGAGCCGCCCGCCAAGGGTTTGCCTTAGCCTGGGGCTTTTGAGACGCTGAAGACGGCGGCGCTCCCCCTCCTTAACCTGCTAACCTGACAAGGGGATTCCCGCCCCTTGATCATCCGGCGTAATTCCGTTAGATATAAGGGCTGGGTTAATTTCAAACTGGGGGCTGCCTGCAGGGGGAGCCGGTGGAAATGTCTTCATTACCGCCCGGAAATAACCGGGTTTTGGGGCGGGATACTAATACCGGATACCGGTTCGGCTGCGGCCTGCCGGGAGAGGAGGATTGTCATGAGTGCCAGGATTAGGCTTAAAAAATTCGGGACCAAGAAGCGTCCGTATTATCGTATTGTGGTGATGGATCAGCGTGCTCCGCGGGATGGCAAGACCATCGAGGAGCTGGGATATTACCACCCCATTGAGGCGGAGGACCGGCAGATCCGCATTGAGGAGGACAGGGTGAAGGGCTGGCTGAAAAACGGCGCTTCCGTAAGTGATACGGTCCGTAAGATCCTCAACAAGAAGAGTATCTCCCTTTAGAGGGTCTCCCTCCGGCGGCCTGTTGCAGGCGCGGCGCTCCGCTCAAAAAGCCTGGGGGCGCCGGGTTACAGGCGCTTTGCCGTGGCAGAGGGGCCGTGGGATCTCTTGTGGGCTCAATGGTTAGAGGCCGGGCTTCTCAAGGCTGAGCTGTTTTTGGGAAGGTCCGGATAATGCAGCTAAAAGGTAATGCAATGGAAAAAGATCTGGTTGAGTATATTGTAAAGTCCCTGGTAGATGACCCGTCCCAGGTACAGTTGAATGTGGTGGAGGGGGAAAAGTCTACTATTCTGGAACTTAGGGTGTCGCCGGAGGATATTGGCAAGGTGATCGGCAAGCACGGCCGTATTGCCAAGGCTATCCGGACGGTACTCCAGGCTGCTACCGCGAGGAGCGGGAAGCACACGGTGCTGGAGATTCTGGACTAAGGGTCCGGCGCGGCAAGCGGATTTCCAGCCGTCTCCATGATTGAACGGTTCGTCAGCGCCCTGGTGGGGGCCCCTTACGGTTTACAGGGCTTTGTGAAGCTGCACTCCCTTTCCGGGGAGACGGGCCACCTTTTGAAGCTGCAAGGGCTTACTCTGCGTCAGGGGGACCGGGAACAGACCTGGGAGGTAGAGGCGGCGGAGGCGGCTTTTCCCTGCCCCTTGATAAAATTCCGGGGTATCGACAGCCCGGAGGCCGCCAGGGTCCTTAAGGGGGCGGAGGTTCTGCTGAGCCGGGAGGAGGCCGCCCCCCTGCGGCCCGGTGAGTACTACATCGAAGACCTGAAGGGTATTGAGGTATACGCCGGGGATGGGGTTCTGGGAACGGTGAGCGCCGTTCTTGAGGGAGGGGGCGGCAGCTTGGTTGAACTGCGCCTGAAAACCGGCGAAACCCGGCTGGTACCCTTTCGGGACGAATTCTTTGGGGATGTCGATATTGAGGGGCGGCGGGTGGAACTGCTGCAGCTCTGGATTCTTGAATGAGTATTGCCTATACCGTACTGACCTTGTTCCCTGAAATTATCGACGCCTACTTTACCGCCTCTATCATGGCCCGGGCGGTGGAACGGGGAATTGTAAGCTACCGGACCATCAATATCCGGGACTATGCCCTTGACCGGCACCATACCTGCGATGACGCCCCCTACGGCGGCGGGCCGGGGATGCTGATGCTTCCCGAACCCCTGGGCCGGGCCCTGGAGGCGGCAGGGGCAACAGGCCGGGAAAGCGCCCCGGCAGGAAGCCCGGGGGCGGAACGCCTAACGGCGGCACGCCGGGTGATCTACCTTTCCCCTTCAGGACGGCCCTTTGATCAGAAAATGGCGGAGGATCTGGCCCGCTGTGAGGAGTTGATCCTGCTCTGCGGGCGTTACGAGGGTATCGATCAGCGGATTATCGACCGCTATGTTGACGAGGAAGTGTCCGTGGGGGATTATGTGCTGTCTTCCGGGGAAACGGCGGCGCTGGTGCTTATCGACGCCAGCTTCCGGCTGGTGGACCGGGTGATTACCGCCGAATCCCTGGAGGAAGAAAGTTTTTCCGGGGGGCTTTTGGAGTACCCCCAGTATACACGGCCCGAAGTTTATGCTACACTACCGGTTCCTGAGGTGTTGCTTTCCGGGCACCACGAGAATATCCGGCGCTGGCGGCTCCGCAAGCGGGTGGAAAAGACCTGGACTTTGCGGCCGGATCTGATACGCCGGGGTTTGGAACTGGGGCTTTTTGACGGGGAAACCCGTGGAATTATACAGGAGATACAGGAAACATGAACGAGATTCGGGCCATTGAGGCCGCCCAGATGAAGCAGAATCCGGATAACTTCAAGGTCGGGGACACCGTCAAGGTCCATTTCCGGATCATTGAAGGCAAGAACGAACGGATCCAGATCTACGAAGGTTTGGTGATCGCCATAAAAAATTCCCAGGTGGGGAAGTCTTTTACTGTGCGAAAGAATTCCTACGGTGTAGGGGTAGAACGGGTGTTCCCGATCCACTCCCCGCGGGTTGCCAGGGTGGAAGTGATCCGGCCCGGCAGGGTAAGGCGGGCCAAACTGTACTATATCCGGGACAAGGTCGGCAAGAGCGCCAAGATCCGGGAACTTATCATCAAAAAAGATGCCAAGGCCAAGGCCCCCGGGGCAGCCAAAGATTAATAATCTGTCGTATTAGACGCAGGATATGGAAATTCCCGGTTCCGGCCGGATGGTAGATCCGCCTTCTGCTCCGGGCAGTGGACGGCCGGAGGGTTCCGGGCCGCTCCCGGAAAAGACCGGGGAAAAGGTGGAAAGGGTCCGCAGCCCGGGGCAGGAAGCGCCGGCGGCCGGGGAATCCCGGCGGGGAACTCCGGTCCTTTTGTCCGTACCCGTTGCTTCGCTTGCTGCCGCCCTTAAACTCCCCGTGGGCCCCTGGTCCGCTTCGATCCTCTCATTTGCCAAATTCTTCTCCCTCCCCCTGGACGGGGATTTTTTAGCTTCGATTCGCCAAAAGGTCCTGAAGGCGGAAGCGCAGGGCCATACCGCGGGCAGAACGCCGGAATCCGGGCCGGCGGGGGGACTCGGGACAGAGAACGCGGAACTGCGGGAAGCCCTGTCTCTGGCCGCGCTGGCTGCCTCTGCCAAGGGTGTGGAACTGTCGCCGGAGGCCCTGGCGGAATATGCCCGGGCCCTCCGGGGCCGGAGACAGGAGGAAGATTCCTCCCCAGGGGCCGAATCGGAATCCGGGGGGGATTCCGGGCCGGAGCCCGGAACAGAGGGCCAGGGCCGCGGGGGAAACCACGGGGCGGAGAGAGGCCGGAAGGAGGCCCCGGACAGGGTCCCGAAACCGGCCCTGCGGGAGAAGATCCTGGCGGCCCAGGCTCCGCTTCTCCGGCTGCTTAACAGGCTGCCGGG
>JAISFT010000110.1 GCA_031263435.1 Treponema sp.
GCCCCGGACGAGCGGCGGCGCTTCTTTGACGAGGAGCGGCTCGATCAGATTTCCCGGACCCTCAAGTCTTTCGGCTTTTTATTCGTCGCTATGGAGCTGGAAGGCTACGCCATGGGTAACCTGAACCGGCTCCTCAAGGACAAACCGTGATGATGACGGAGGGCGCGCCCGATTTCGCGTGTATCGACGCCGGCCGCGCCGGGCGGACCGGGTATCCCGAGGTGGTGTACTGCCTTGGGAAGACCGTGGACCAGGCCGAGGCCATCATGATCCGCATGAGGGAGCAGGCCCTGCCCGTGCTGGGGACCCGGGCCGATCCCGCCCTGGCCGAGCGCGTGTGCCGGCGCTTCCCCGAAGCGGTCTACGACGAAACGGCGCGGACTCTGACGATAGGGAGCGTCCTCCCCCCGGAAAAGCGGACGGGCCTGGTCGCGGTGGTATCCGCGGGAACGTCGGATCTCCCGGTCGCCAAAGAGGCGGCGAATACGGCGGAGTTTCTGGGGAGCAGCGCCGCGCTCATAAGCGACGTGGGCGTGGCCGGGATACACCGGCTCTTTTCCCGCCTGGCCGACATCAGAAAGGCCGCCTGCGTGGTCGCGGTCGCGGGCATGGAAGGCGCCCTGGCCTCGGTCATCGCCGGGCTTGTCGCCGTCCCGGTGATCGCCGTGCCCACGAGCGTGGGTTACGGCGCGTCCTTCGGCGGCCTCTCCGCCCTTCTGGGCATGCTCAATTCCTGTTCCCCCGGAATATCCGTGGTGAATATAGACAATGGTTTCGGCGCCGGTTATCAGGCGAACCTGATCAACCGCCCGCGGGCTGAATCTGCTTGTACCGGGACATCGCGTAGCTTCGACGGAACATAGTTCCGTCGGAATGTAATTCCGATTAATCTGTGGAGGTATATTATGCACATGGCTGACGCCCTGATTTCTCCCCTCGTCGGAGGGGCTGCCTGGGCCGCGAGCGCCGTTTCGGTGTCTTACGCGGCGTCGAAGATTAAAAACGAGTTAAGTGAAAAGAAAGTTCCCCTCATGGCGGTGGCCGCGGCCTTTGTGTTCGCGGCCCAGATGATCAACTTTACCATCCCCGGCACCGGTTCAAGCGGGCACATCGGGGGCGGCATTCTGCTTGCGGGCCTCCTGGGACCCCTGCCCGCCCTGCTCGCGATAGCCGCGGTGCTGGTGATACAGTGCCTGTTCTTCGCCGACGGCGGCCTTTTGGCCCTGGGGTGCAATATCTTCAACATGGGGGTCATTCCCTGTCTCGCGGTCTATCCCCTTATTTTCAGGCCCCTTTTGCGGAACGGCGTTTCCGCCAAAACGATAACGGCCGCGTCGTTGCTGTCCGTGGTCGCGGGCCTCCAACTCGGCGCTTTTGGGGTGGTGGTGGAAACCCGGCTTTCCGGCGTGACGGCTCTGCCGTTTTCCGTTTTCGTCCTCCTCATGCAGCCCATACACCTTGCCATCGGCCTTGTGGAGGGGATCATTACCGCAGCGGTCCTGAACTTTGTTTACGCCCTCAGGCCCGAGATTCAGGAAAGCAGCCTGAAAGGGGGAAGCATCGCCGCCGGAATCTCCCTCAGGAAGGTGCTGCTGTGCCTCGCCGCGATCACCCTTGTTACGGGCGGGTTCTTCTCCCTGTTCGCCTCCGCATACCCCGACGGCCTTGAGTGGGCGATGGAAAAAACCCTGATCGCCGCCGGCGCTTCCGGCGGGCCCGAAGGGCTGGCGGAAGCGGAGGGGCCGCTGTTCCGCCGGGCCGAGGCCATACAGGAAGCGGCCGCGTTCATGCCCGATTACGGTTTTCCCGCCCCTGAAGGGAAAGAAGGGGCGGCCGCCGGAACCACGGTGGCCGGCCTCGTCGGGTCGGTTCTCACCTGCGTTCTCGCCGGGGGAGCGGGCTGGCTTATCTTCCGGATCAAGAAGAACCGGCTCAAGTCCGCGTAAGGAAGGGAGGCGGCCGTGCCGGGTATGTATGCCAAAATAGAGGAGATTTACACCCTGGAGGGGCTTTCCGCGGGGGACAGCGTTGTTCACCGCCTGCACCCCGCCGTGAAGATCCTCTGCGCCGCGGTATTCGTGATCACCGTGGCCTCTTTTGACCGCTATGCCCTGCGGCCCCTCCTGCCCTTCCTGTTCTACCCCAGCGTCCTCATCGCGCTGGGGGATCTCCCCCCGGCGCTGCTCCTCCGCCGCGCGTCCCTTGCCCTGCCGTTCTGCCTTTTTACGGGGATTTCCAACTGCCTCATCGAGCGGGACGCCGCCTTTTATGCGGGCCCCCTACCCGTGAGCTTCGGCTTTGTCTCCCTCTGCGCCCTGCTGCTGCGCGCCCTTCTCTGCGCCTCGGCGGTGCTTGTCCTGATAGCGACCACCCCCTGGCCGGAACTGACCGCCCAATGCCGGCGGTTTCACGTCCCCGGCATTTTTATGTCCGTCCTGGAGTTGTGCTACCGGTATATCGCCGTCCTCTTTGCCGAGGCCCATTCCATGTACACCGCCTACCGCCTCCGCAACTGCCGGGCAAAGGGAATCGCCCTGGCCCACGCGGGGAGCTTTGTGGGGAGCCTCTTTCTCCGCAGCGCCGACCGGGCGGAACGGATCTACGCGGCCATGAAGTGCCGGGGCTATGACTGGGAGCGGCCCGGCGCCGGGAATGCCCGGCCCCTCAAGCCGGCGGACATCCTGTTTCCCGCCCTTGCCGTGCCGCTCTGCGTTTTGTGCCGGTTTCTGGACATTCCCGCCCTGCTGGGCCGTTTTATAGGCAGGGTACTGCCATTCTAAAACTGCGGGAGGTGTCGGCTTCTTACGGCGGCGGTACGGAAGCGGTCAGGGACGTTAGCTTTGTTGTCGAAGCCGGGGAGGCCGTCGCCGTTCTGGGGGCCAACGGCGCGGGCAAGACGAGCCTCTTCCTGGCCATGGTGGGGGTTGTTCCCCTCGTAAAAGGCGTTATTGTTGTTGACGAAGCGGAATTGCGGCCGGAGAAAGAAACCCCAGGCGGCAGGCGGACTGCTGCGGCGGCCCGTGAGGAATTCCGCCGCAGAATCGGCCTCGTGTTCCAGAACCCCGACGATCAGCTTTTCATGCCCCGCATCGGCGACGACCTCGCCTTCGGCCCCCGCAACATGGGACTTGCCGAAACGGAAGTCGAGCGCCGCCTCGCCGCCGCCCTCACGGTTTTGGGCATAACCCACCTCCGCTCCCGTTCCCCCCAGCGGCTTTCCGGGGGAGAGAAACGCCTTGCCGCCATCGCCTCGGTCCTGACCATGGAACCCTCCGTGATGCTTCTGGACGAGCCCACCGCGTTCCTGGACCCCCGTTCCCGCCGGGCGCTCAAGACGGCCCTGCGGGGGCTCCCCCACACCAAGCTCATCGCCACCCACGATCTCCCCTTTGCCGCGGAACTCTGCCCCCGGGCCCTCGTCCTCAAAGACGGCCTGCTCCGCGCCCAGGGCCCAACGCCGGACCTGCTGGGCGATACGGCGTTAATGGAGGAGTGCGGGCTTGAGGCGATTTGGTAATTTAGAAGAAGGGGGAAGTCTCCCCCTACGGCCGGGCCAAGGGACCTTCGGTCCCAGGTCCCGGCCTACCCCCTCGCATAAGGGGGCTCCGCCCCCTTAAAAACCCCCGGAATGGTTCAAAAGGTGACTGTCACCCTTGGGTACCCTATAGGCGGGGTATGGGGTCAGACCTCACCCCCCACCTATAGGGTACCTGTGCGTTCTTCCAAAGGTGACTGGCACTCTTGCGTTACCTATTTCTTATTCTCATTCAAATTTGAG
Organism: Treponema sp.; assembly: GCA_031263435.1. Next base: position 3,779 of record JAISFT010000110.1, read on the forward strand.
TATTCATGCATTGCTGGATTATTTGTATATAAATTAATTAATCTTTTCCACATATCCAATGCAGCTTGATCTGAATACCCCCGTACATATTCCCTCAATTGTTGCTCAAGTTTATCCAGCCTTTCGTCTGAACTTTTATTTATATCTTTACTTATTTTGGGTAAAGCTCGAAACACACCGATACCGGTTATCAAAACTGTGCAAATTGAACAAATTGCCTGAATCCAATTAGTTACCATTATAAATCCTTCTTTCTGCCCTGGAGTTGCGGACCGTCAAAAAACGTACCGCCCTCATACGAAAGCGGTTTACTGTCACTTCAGATTATTCCGTATCACTATATTCGTCGGGTCAATCTGCAAAGCCCTGGTCAAATCCGCACGCGCCTGTGTTCTATTGCCTTTTTTGTAATATGCTAAGCCACGAGTGTTATAGGCCCACACATAATTGGGATCGAGCCTGATTGCTTGGGTACTGTCCGCTATAGCTCGGTCATAATCGCTTTTCCTATAATATGACACAGCACGATCGGCATAGGCCTCGGCATAATTGGGATTGAATCTGATTGCTTTGCTATGTTCCGCTATAGCTGCGTCATAATCTTTGTTTTGATGATACAAAATACCACGAGTATTATAGGCAGCAGCATAATTGGGATCGAGCCTGATTGCCTCGGTACAGTCCGCTATACCTCGATCAAGCCCACCCTCGCTGTAATGGAAACCCTGATAATACACTAAGGCACGAGCGTTATAGGCAGCAGCAAAATTAGGATCAAGCCTTAACGCCTGGGTATAATCGGCAAGGGCGCGGTCATAGTCCCTGTTGTCGTAGCCCCCTTTGGCGTTTTTCCTTTTTTGGTAATACGCAAGGCCCCGGTTATGATAGGCAATGGGATTATTGGGATTTCTACGTATGGCCTCGCTGTATTCCGCTATGGCCAAGTCGTAATCCCCCCTGCTTTTGGCAGAGTTTCCCCGGCTGAAATCTTCAAAACCCGTGTCCGCGGGATTAATGTTTACCACACTTAGGGAGGCAGCGGGCGCCATATCGACTTCCGCGCCGTTCTGCACGATGCCCCATACTACATACCCCTCGGTATCCGTCCATGTTGGGTCTATCCAATAGATAGTCCCGTCAGCCCCGTATACCCAAAGCCATGCATGCATGGTTGCGCTGCCGTGGGTCCGTACCTTATGCCGTGAATTTTCTTTGACAGACACCCCGTTCACGATCATGGATGCGTTTTCCCGTGATACCGGGTCGAACAGTATAATCTCGCCGGAATTGTCAAAAGCCACAGCGATATACCAGCCGGATTGCCGCATCCCAAGGTTTTCGTAATGGCTTTGGTACTGTAAAATATTCTCATACGCGGCCTGAGCGTAATTAAAACAGATTCCGTAAAACATGGTATTTTTGGTTTCATCACCGCTTAGGGCCGTAAGGTACGAGCGGATATGGTTCGGCTGGTAATAATTGTGAGGATCGCTGAGGGTGTAATTCCCCGTTTGTTCCATGTTATAAATACCGATACAGGCCGTCTGTACCGCAAGCCATTGCAGTTCGTCGGTAAATGAAGATGTCTCGGTATGGGTAATAGTTGTTCTGGCCGGCGGAAGGTTGGCCAAATCAACACTGAAAAATGATACCGAAACCCCTTGCTCCTGTACCTGGCCGCCTGAACTGCCAAGTGTGCCACAGGCTGCCAGCAGTATCGCTGCACCGGTCAATACCAATACGAAAATTCCCTTTTTCATTTAAAACTCCTTTGTTTTGTTAGGGTATCTCTTATTCCTTACGGGATTAATGCCTGAACCATTGGCCCCCAGGGGCCTTTCTTTCCGTCGTTTTCTACCTGTACCGCGAAATACACCGTGCTCCCGCTGTCCCCAAACTCGAACTCGATAAGGTCCTTCCTGCGTTTGGTGAAAAACGACTTACGTAGTTCTTCGGGATTCGAGGGCGGCGTTTCACCGGGGGCAACCACGCTGTACCAAATGCGGTAGCCTTTGTTCGCTTTATCGTCGGGGCTGCCCGTTACGTAGACGATCCGTATCCCCAACTCATGCCGCCCTACCAGGTAGGTCTCCACCCTTACCTGGGCCGTAGGGGCCGAAGAAGGACTCGGGTGTTCATCCCGGGGCCGCAGCCCCAAACTGACGAATGAAGAAGGAAGCAATG
>JAISFT010000125.1 GCA_031263435.1 Treponema sp.
CCCGGCGGAGCGGCGGGTCTTTTCTTGTCCGGGCGGGAGGCGGTTTTTGCACTGTGTTCCTCAAAGGCGGCGCAGATGTACCGCAGAAAAACCAAGCCCAGAATCTCCGGGTACAAGACGGGGGCGTCTTCGTTTGAGATGATTTTTTCTATTTCTTTTCGAATTTCCCGATCTTGATGTCCCATATTACCGCAGATGTTCTATAAAATCCCCAGCATCCGATGTAAAACGCAGGCCGATAACCCCCTCGCCGGATGTGCGTATAATCTTGGCGAACACTTCGTCCCCCGCCGAATTAACCATCTTTATATTCTCGAACACCTCCAGGGGGTTTTCACCGCTTTCAGGAATAATAATGGCCTTTGCCACGGATACGGAAAGAACATAATAGCGCATCTGCACTATTTCAACCCGTTTATCGTCAATCCGGTAGCAAAGCACCGGAACCGGCGCGGGGAGCCGGGTAAGGGGAATCTCGTTGTATTTGATTTCCAAAAAATAGGGAGCCCCGATACCATCAACCTGGTAGGCCTTAATGGGTTCTTTCAGACCCTTGGCCGATACTTCCAGAGTCTGAACCACCCGCATCTCCGCCTTCATCAGCTTGCTGGTATTTTCCGTAACCAAAACCTGACTGCCGGTACTGAAACTTTCAACACGGCTGGCAACATTTACGGTATTGCCAATAACGTTGTACTTCATGGATTTGGTGGACCCGATATTTCCTACTATCGTTTCCCCGGAATTAATGCCTATGCCCATTTCCATAAGGGGATACCGGTTTCTGATATTCCATTCGTTCACTTCGTCCATGGCAATCTGCATCTCCAGGGCGCAGGCCACGGCGCTGTCGGAGTGGTTTTCGTAGGACACGGGGGCGCCAAAGATGGCAAGGATGCCGTCCCCCAGAAATTCAATTACCGTACCCCGGTACTTGTGGATTACATCCACCATGTCGCTGAAATAGTGGTTCAGCATGGTTACCGCGTCTTCTACACCCATCTGTTCCGACATGGTAGTGAAGCCCCGGATATCGGAAAACATGATGGTAATGTTCTGCTTCCTGCCCCCCAGGGAAAGGCCGTTGGGAGTATCCAGCAGATCTTTTACGATCTCGTCGGAAAGATAGCGGCCGAATGTCTCGTTAAGGGCGAGGACCTTTTTGGTCTCCTCTTCCACCATTTGCTGCAGGTTGGTGTTAAAAACATTGAGCTGCACTATTTTTTGCCGGTACAGCAGGAACATGGCGCCGGAGGCAAGGATGGTCGCCACAACGGCAATAACCTGGAGAATGTAGCGCTGCCGGGCGGCGTTCCGCTGGGAGATGATCCGCTCATCCGAAATATCAACCCCCGCGGCGCCGTACAGGTTCCCATCCCGATCAAATATGGGGACCAGGCCGGAAAGGAGGCCGTCCCAGCTCAGGGTATATTCATCAAGATGGGTAACAATGGGAACAATGTCCTGAATAAGTTCTTCCGAAAGATTCTCCAGGGGGAAAAAAGTTTCCGGGGTACATACATCTTCGGAGTAGTCATTATCCACAATGTATTGAATCTGATCATCCCCATAGGGCCGCCAAAAATAGGCGTAGAGTACCTGGTACTGTTCGGCAAATTCCATCAGGCGGTTCTTAAGATCCCCGTATTCAGCAGTATATTCCCCTTCCGCGGTATAAATATCCCCGCTCTCGTGGTATCCGTCCAGCTCTTCAACCTCGACATAAGCGGCAAGGGCATTAGCGGAGGCCAGAAGAAATTCCTGTATGGAAATTTCCATAATTTTAACGGTGCGCTGCAGGTTGATATTCGCATTGATAGACAGCAGCAGGGCAATGAGGGAACTGAGAATAAACAGAAACAGGGCGATATTATTCCGAAAAAAACGCCGTATATTCATGGTTTTATCCTTGCCATACTTTTTTTCTTACTGGATCAAAAGTATGGCACAAAACCCGGCCCGCTACAATACACCGGACCAGTCTGTGTCGCCGGCCCAGTGTGCAATTACAGGTTAATCAACTTTGCCGCTTCCGCCAGGGCGGAGGCGATGGCGTACATGTTGGTAACGCTGCCCACGGCCAGCTTATCCTTGATCTTGTAAAAATCGAGGCAGGTGCCGCAGCTTGCGATGACCGTTCCCTTTTCTTCCAGAGTCTTGAGGTCCGCAATCACATTGGAACCCTGGGTACTCAGGTATACCCCGGAGTTGAAAAAAAGCAGGGTCTCCGGAGGGCTGTCCAATTCGGTAAGGGAGTAGATAAAACTCTTGATCAAGACGGCCCCCAACTCATCGTTGCCCGTACCCATCGTGTTCTTCCCGATGGCTACCACAAGGCCCTGGGCCTCCGGGGCAGTGGACAAAACACAGGCCGCGGCCGGACTTACAGCCGGGCCCGCGGCAGAATCCGCGCCCGCGCCCAAACCGGGCTTTGCCGCGGGGCCAATGCTGACCAGGATGTTCCCGTCTTCCCGAACCTCAAAGGCCGCGGCATAACCCAGGCCCCTGGCCATTTTTTCCAAATTCTGGCGGCTTATATCGTTGTCTACCAAAATTTGCACCCCTTCCCCGGGGGCCGCCTTCCTCAGGGCCTTTTTTGCCTCAATGACCGGAATGGGACAGGGCTTACCAAGAACGTTGACTATTTCCATGTATACCTCCTCATAGCAT
>JAISFT010000187.1 GCA_031263435.1 Treponema sp.
CGGGCCGTATCCTCCCGGGCCTGCGGGTCGAGGGCGGCAAGATCCGCCACGTCTTCCAGGCTTTCGAGGCAGGCAATGTGGACGATCAGGGGATCGAAGCGGGGGCGGCCTTTGGCCCGGAATATTTCCGCCAGGGCCCGGGGGTTAAAAGCGTCCCCCCCAAGGCCGTAGACCGTTTCTGTGGGGAAGGCGGCAAGCTCCCCCCTGCGGAGGGCCTCTGCCGCCATGTTCAGGGCTTCTTCGCTTACCGGATAGATCATGACGCTCCTTGCAACGGCCCCGCTAAAGCCAGCGGCGGATCTTGAAGAATATCAGCATCCCCAGGGCGACGAGGATCATCACGGCCCAGACGACAGGGTAGGCCAGGGGGTATTCAAGTTCCGGCATAAACTTAAAATTCATACCGTAGACCCCCACAATAAAGGTAAGGGGGATAAAAATTGTAGAGATGATGGTGAGGACCTTCATGACATTGTTTAAGCGGTTCGACGCGGCGGAGAGGTTTACCTCGATAACCCCGGCGATAAGTTCCCGGTAGGTTTCCACGCTGTCCGCCGCCTGGATCACGTTGTCATGGAGGTCCTTGAAGAAGGGGATCATCTCCACCGCCAGCCACTCCGAATCGAGACGCGTCATAACCTGAATATTTTCCCGCAGGGGCAGTACCACCCGCCTGATCCTTAAAAGCTTCTGCTTTACCCTTTGAATATCGGGAATGATGTTCTGGTCCTTCTCGTTCACTGCCCGTTCTTCAAATTCCTCGATTTCCCCGCCGATGTTATCCAGAAGAACAAAGTAACGGTCCACCACAGCATCCATGATGGCCCAGACAAGATAACCGGTCCCCATGCGGCGGATCCTGCCGGCGTTGTTGAGGATCCGCTTCCTGATGCCGTCAAAATAATCGCCGGGCTTTTCCTGGAAACTGATCACCGTGTTTTCGGTTATCACCAGGGAGATCTGCTCAAAATCTACCTCGTCTTTTCCTTCCGCGGATTCGGCCCCGATGGATTTCAAAACAACAAAAAGATAGTCGTCAAATTCCTCCACCTTGGGACGGTGGCTGGTGTCCAGAATGTCCTCTACCGTCAGGGGATGGATGTGGAACGCCTCCGCCATACGGTTTACTTCGTCAACTTCGTCAAGGCCGTCCATGTTGATCCAGGTAAGGCCCGCAGGATTCCTGTGGCGCAGGAGTTCCGCTACGGTCTGTTCTTTTTGAATCCAGGCTCCCGCGGGATCGTAGCCGATGATGGACAGATCCATGTCAGGGGTTTCCCGCGTATTTTTCGTACTGTCTGGTAAAGTGTTCGATCTTCCCGGTTACCTTTTCCAGATGTTTCTGCATTTCCCGGATCTGATCTTCCACATGCCGTTTGTGTTCCCGCAGCAAGTCGCAGCGTTCCTTAAGGGTTTTTTCACCCTCAACGCTGAGTTCTACAAAATTCTTTATCTGCTTGATGGACATGCCGGTGTTTTTAAGACAGCAGATAAGGGCCAGCCCTTCAAGATCGTTTTCCGAATAGCGGCGTATCCCGCTGCGGCTGCGGGCGACAGAGGGGAGGAGCCCTTCGTTTTCGTAGTACCGGAGTACATGGGGGGGAAGGGATGTTTTTTCCGAGACCTGCTTAATCGTGTAGGCCGGCGGTTTCTCCGGGGAAGCCGCTCCGCCGGTCCTTCCGGCCGGACCAGCGCCGGAACTGCCGGTGGATTTTGCGGTTCCTGTCTTTATCCCGGCATTACTCAATGTCTTTCCTCCCTCCGGCCCTGCATTTATTCATTTTAACGGCGATTTAACGGCGGGTCCATAGGTGCATTCAGTAATTCTCAGTTTACCCGGCAAAAAGCGAAAGGACGCCTCAGAAACTTTTCAGGGGTCCTGTCCGGGGGGTTCAGATTAGATAGGTGATTCCCAGTTTCCCTGTTACGGGGTTGGTATATATCTCGCAGGCCACATCGTAGACATCCTCGATTATCTCTTTGGTCAGCACCTCGCTTGGGGCGCCGGAGGCGACAATCCTGCCTTGGGACATGATGTAGAGATAGTCGCAGTATTCCGACACCAGTACCAGATCGTGCAGTGCCGCTAAAGCGCCGATGCCGAGTTTTTTTACCACCGACAGTACCTGGAGCTGGTATTTTATGTCGAGGTGATTGGTCGGCTCGTCGAGGATCATCACTTCCGGCTTTTGGGCGATGGTCCGGGCAAGGATCACCCGCTGCCGCTCGCCGCCGGAGAGGGAGAGGAATTTTCGGTGGGCGTATTCCGCCATGTCCACCCGCCGCAGGGCTTCTTCCATTATTTTGTAATCTTCGGGATTGTCCGCTTCCATCAGCTTTTTGTGGGGAGTGCGTCCCATGAGTACCATCTCGGCCACGGTGAAGTCGAAGCTCATGTCGTTGAACTGCCCCACCACCCCCAGCAATTTTGCGATCTGCCGGGGCGGGGAGGTCAGCACATTGATATTGTCCAGAAAGACGCCCCCGCTTTTCGGCTTGAGCACTTTGTAGACACTCTTCAGCAGCGTTGATTTACCGCATCCGTTGGGTCCGATGAGCCCCACGAAGCGGCCCGCTTCAACCTGTACGGAAACATCCCGCACGATATGGGCGTCGGCGATACTCACCCGTATACGTTCAGCCTTCAGCACCATCATTGTCCTCCGAAACCGTAGCCGCGCCGCACCACCATGTACATAAAGAGGGGCGCGCCGACAAGGGCGGTGATGATGCCGATGGGCAGCTCGCTCCCCGCTACTATCGTCCGGGCAAAAATATCGGCCCACACCAAAAACAGTGCGCCGCAGAGAATGGCCAGGGGCAACAGCCGCTTGTGGTCTGAACCAACGGCTCCCCGTACAATGTGGGGAACGATGAGCCCCACAAAGCCTATCGTTCCGCAACTCGACACGAGAATTCCCGTCGCAAGGGCCGACACCAGAAGGTAGAGCCGCCGGTAAAAGGTAAGGCTGACCCCAAGGGTTACGGCGGCTTCGTCCCCAAGCAGCATGGTGTTCAAAATCCGGGTCTGGGTGAGGAAGAAGGTGACGGACAGCAGTGTTACGATGGCGACCGGAGGCAGAATTTTCCAGTTTGCGGTGGCCAGGCTTCCCATAGACCAGAAGGCCACGCTGCGAATGCCCTGGGCGTTGTTGGCGGTGTAGACGATGAAATTGGTTATCGCCCCGCAGAGGGCGTTGATTATCATCCCCGCCAGAACAAGCTTGGCCGAAGAGGGCTTGCCTCCCATCCCGGCCAGGGTCATGACAAGCATGGATGCGCCGAACGCTCCCGAAAAGGCCCAGAAAGCAACCCCGGTCCGGGCGAGCAGTCCTGTCGCGCCCCAGCCAATGAGGATGGCAAAAGTCGCCCCCAATGATGCCCCGGAGGATACGCCCAGTATATAAGGGTCGGCCAGAGGGTTTTGCACGGCGGCCTGCATAGCGGTCCCGCACATTGATAAGCCCGCGCCCACGACACAGGCAAGCAGCGCCCGGGGGAACCGTATGTGCCAGATGACATTGACATAGGTTCCCTGGATTTCCCCCCCTAAGACGCCGAAGAGCTTCCCCGCAAGAATCCTGAAGGTGTCCCGCAGAGGCACATCCACCTGGCCCAGGGACACGGAAACCCCGATGGACAGCACGAGGCCGAGCAGGAGTACCGTGAAAAGGCCGGCATAAGCCGTCCTTTTCACGCCCCCGGCGCGGGCCGCCGCGCCCGTTACCGCGGCATTCGGCGGCAGACTGCGCAATGCCGGCTCATCCACCAAAGACCTCGGCCGCCAGCTTTTCCATGCCGGCAAACATCTGATAACCGTAGCCCCAGAATTCGTTATACGGAACGATGTACACCTGCCTGTTTTTGATGGCGTTTACGCTCTGAATCGCCTCGATTGAGTAAAGCTCCTCCAGGAGTTCCCCTGTGAGCGCGGGGTCAACCGAAATCAGTATGTCCGGATTTGCGGCGACGAATTGTTCCATACTTACATCGCCGGAGACGCCGTCAAAGGCGTTTATGAGCTTTATTTCCTCCAGAGTCCCGTTGATAAATGTCTCGCCGTCCGCTGCGTAAATACTGGCGACACCGTCGTTGACTCCCCATACCCAGCCGTACGTCCTGGGCGACTCGTCCGCAAGTTTTTCTTTTACGGCGGCGAATTTCGCTTTGGTTTCGCTTATCATTGCCGCGGCGTTTTCCCGTACGTCGAATATCTCGCCCAATTCTTCAATGTCGCGGTAAAGGCCGTTGATGTCCGCGTCAGGATGGGAGGCATTGAGCGCGAAAGTCTTTATCCCCATGTCGTTGAGGTCTTCCACGGTTCCGCAGCCCCAGTCCGCATTGGCGAACAGTCCCCCACGGCCGATCACGATGTCCGGGTTGGCCCCGATGACAAGCTCCTTGCTGGCGTAACTCTCGGTAATGATGTTCAGCTTCGCAAATTCCGCCTCCAATCCTTCTTCAACAGCATCGAAAACACCGCAGACTCCGGCGATCTTGTCCGCGAGGCCCAGATGGAGCAGGAGTTCCGCCACAGTCTGGGTCGTAACAACGGCACGGGACGGGGACTTCTCGAAAACCTGCGTCCTTTCGGACCAGGGCTCGCCGTACTGCTCGGAAGGAGCATAATTTTTGATGACCAGAGGGTAAGCCGTCCCTTCGTTCCGCACTGCCGGTTCGGCCAACGGCGCCGGCTTTTCCCGATTGCAGGCGGCCAGGGCTAACAGGGCCAATGCCAATAACACTTTATACCGGTTTATCACAACAAGAACCTCCATAATTTTTTAGTTAGCTAATGCTAACTAAAAAATTATACAAAACTAACTTAATTTGTTCAACGGCGCTCCGTATATCCGCATTGCCCCATGATTAAAATGGTGTTATGGTGTTTGCATATTGAATTCCAAGGAGTGCAGCAATGGCAGACCAGATTCTTATTGCCTATTATTCCTGGGCCGGCAGCACCGCCCGCCTGGCTCGTCAGATCCACGACAAGACCGGCGGTGAGTTGTTCGAGATAATCCCCCAGGTCCCCTATCCCGGCGACTATGACGCCTGTACCGTTCAGGCAAAAAAGGAAATACAGGCCGGCTATAAGCCGGAACTTAAGACCAGTATCGCGGGGCTTGAAAAATTCGGCGTCATCCTCCTGGGTTCCCCCAACTGGTGGAGTTCCCTTGCGCCCCCGGCAGCCCGTTTTCTTTCGGAATCCGATCTGGGGGGAAAGATCATCGCCCCCTTTTGTACCCACGGCGGCGGCGGGCAGGGGCACATCGTAAAAGATATTGAAAAACTCTGCCCCCGCTCAAAGGTTCTTACCTGTCTGGCGGTGGGCGGCCGATCCGGCCTGGTGGACGAGCATCTGCAGGCGTGGCTCAAGCAAGCCGGGGTAGCATGAAAACCGTACTGACCGATTACGATATTTTCCCCAAGGTGATCCGTTCAGGCAGGGAGGCCGAAATAACCATCCGCCCCCTGGGGGATCACGCCCGGTTTCAGGGTCTGTATACCCTTACCGTAAGCCCTATGAACGAAACCACCAGGAACGAAGAACACCACAGCTACCCCCGGTATGAGCTGCGGCCCCTAAACGGCGCCCTTGTTTTCCGGCACCTCTTTGCAAACGAAGGCCAGTACCTGGTCTATATCGAGGAAAAGGAGGGGCAGGGTGTAAGGGCCCTCCCCGCAGAGCTGCGGCTTTATGCCGCAGACGAGGACCTGTTTACCCTGAGACCCTGGCGGGGGGACATGCACGTCCACAGTTTCCGATCGGACGGCAAGGAAGCCCCCGCCATCGTGGCGGCCAATTACCGGAAAGGGGGCTTCGACTTTTTTGCCCTGACCGATCACGAGCGTTACGAACCTTCCCTGGAGATGATCGAAGCCTATAGGAACCTGCCCATCGACATCAAACTCTTTACCGGCGAGGAAGTACATCCCCCCCGGAACCACACCCACTACATACATTTTGGCGGCGGCTGGAGCGTCAACGGCCTCATCCGGCAGGATCCCGAAGGGTACCGCGGGGAAGTTCTGCGCCTTGCAAAGGAACTGGATATTCCGGAGGGCATTAACCGGGAGGAGTTTGCCTCCTGTTACTGGGTATGCAGGGAAATACACCGGGCCGGGGGCCTTGCGGTCATGGTCCATCCCCACTGGATCCACGACGGGACCTACCACATCAGGGAGGATATGGCCCGGTTCATGTTCCAATCAAAACTTTTTGACGCCTTCGAGGTCATAGGCGGCCAGACTCCGGCGGAAAACCAGCCCCAGGTAAGCCTGTGGCAGGAAATGCGGGCCCAGGGTTGTTTTCTGCCCCCCCTGGGGAACAGCGATTCCCACGGAACGGTGAACGCCCAATGGTTTCAGCTTGCCGAGACCCTGGTGTTTTCGCCGGACTGCGGGAAGGATTCTATCTTTGACGCCATAAGGCAGGGCCGCACCGCCGCGTTGGAGCAGTACCACGGCGAAGGCCAGCCCCGCATCTACGGCCTCCACCGTTATGTGATGTTCGCCCTCTTCCTGCTGGAAGAGTATTTCCCCCTCCACGATGAACTCTGCTACGAGGAAGGCCGCCTCATGAAAGATTATATCTGCGGAGACGCCGGAGCCGCGGAACTCCTGGGCCGCCTCCAGGGCCGCTGCCGGGCGCTTATGCAGAAGTGCTGGGGAACCTGATATCCGGGCCTCATTCAAATTATAGATTGTATATTTAGGGCGCATCCGGCTGCCTGCGCAGCCGGACCGGGCTATCCGCTCCAACAAAAATGCTTTGGGGACAAAGGTTGAAGTTTGGGACTTTGCCCCAAACTTCGAAAACAAAACTGCGTAAGCATTTTTGTTCCGCTTCTATCCCTTGCGCGTTCCCTGGGCATAACCTGAGCGCCCTATAGTTCGTAACACGGTCATGGCGAACCCCAGTGGCACGAACATGGCCGCAGAGCGCAAACCGTTCTTCCCTTTAAAGAAAATTGACAAAAATCAGGTTCCTGTGTAAAACAAATCACGGAAGAAAACTATGGCTGATTTTGCTGCCCCTCGAAAAATGTTAAATGAGGCAGAGCAGAAGAAGATGAACGATTCCCTGCTGCGGATGGCCGGAAATGGCAGAGCAGATGAGGTGAAGCGCCTGATAAGCGAGGGGGCGTCGGTAGATGCGAATGACGGCTACGGTAACACTCCCTTGCATAAGGCGGCGATGCATGGTCATATCGCTGTTGTAAAGCTGTTGTTGCAGGAATATGCTGCCGAAGTCAACTTCAAAAATATTGACGGTTACACCCCACTACATTTGGCGGCATTGATTGGTCATCTCGAAGAGGTGCAGGTTTTATTGGAACATTCTGCCGATGCCAACCTCAAAAATGCCG
>JAISFT010000223.1 GCA_031263435.1 Treponema sp.
TCCCGGCGGGAAACTCCCGATAAAACGCTTGTAGAGTCTGTCTCCGCTATCTGCGATCCGGTGTGGTGGGGGAGGGCCGGGGCATAGCCCCCAGGAAAACGCTTGTAGAGCCTGCCTCCGCTATTTTCAATACGCTCCGGCAGGGAATTCCAAATGTTTTCCTGGGGGCTATGCCCCGGCCCTGGCACTCCCCCACCACAACAATCGTGGAAAGGATCCACAGCTTCTACAAAAATAGACGTGTTTCCCCGGCCCTGTCGACGGCTCTGCCGACACATTGGGGTGGGTCAAGTTCTGCCTTTGCTGTGGGGAAGAAATTTGTGAAGGGTAACAAAATTGTGGATCAAGTTTAGCCCCTAAGGGGGCTTTTACGGAACTTTTTTGGCTTCTTCCCAGTACCGGTCCATGGCGGCAAGGTTTTCCGGCTTCATGTCCCGGCCGCTTTCCTTCATCTTTTTTTCTACGTGCTTAAAGCGCCCCTCGAATTTGACATTGGTCCGCTGCAGGGCCACCGAGGGATCTACCTTGAGGTAGCGGCACAGATTCACCACCGAAAAGAGCAGGTCCCCCAGTTCCCCTTCCAGGGCTTCCCTGCCGGCGGCTTGCTGTTCCGCCTCCCTGGTTTCTTCCAGTTCTTCCCGGACCTTGGCGATTACCCCTTCCAGGTCCGGCCAGTCAAACCCGGCCTTGGCGGCCTTTTTCTGCATCTTAAAGGCCCGGTCCAGGGGCGGGAGTCCCCGGGAAACCTGGTCCAGAATGCTATCTTTGGGTTTTCGGCCCTCCTGTTCCACCTTGATCCGCGCCCAGTTTTCCAGGACCTCCGCGGAGTTCTGTACTTTAAGCTCCCCGAACACATGGGGGTGGCGGCGGATAAGCTTTTCCGCTATGCCGTTCAGGGTCTCCGCTACGCTAAAGGTCTCCTCCTGTTGGTGCATGTAGGCAAGCATGGTTACCAAAAGGTACAGATCCCCCAGTTCTTCCCTGACATGGGCGGGGTTTTTCTCGTCAATGGCCTCCACACATTCGTAGGTTTCCTCGATAAGGTCCCCCCGCAGGCTCAGGGGGCTCTGTTCCCGGTCCCAGGGACAGCCGCCGGGGCCGCGAAGCCGGACGATGACATCGTAGAGGCCGCGGAACGCCTCCGAAGCGAGTTTGGCGGCTCCGTCGTCCCGGCTGTTTGAATCCCCGCTCATGATTCGACAGGCCGGACTGCCAGGGTTATAAGCTGGACAAAGTAGTTGATTTTTTTGTAGGCATCCAGGATCCGGGGGGCCAGGGGAGTCTTGGAATAGCCGTCCAGTTCCTTCCAGTTGATGATTATATCGTTCTGCTTTTTCGGCATATCGTCCGAAAGGTTCTTCATGTACTTACCCACCGTGATGATATGTCCCGCTGCGGTTTTGACAATCTCCAGGGCCTCCTCGTCGATGGCATTGACGATGCTGGCGATATACCTAATCTGGGTCCGGTCCCGGTCCACCCGAAGCAGGGCGCCCCGGAGCCGGGGGCCGTTGCTGCCCTTGTCCGAAAGGCTTTCATCAATCTCCGAAATGGCAGGAAGCACGTCCAGGGCTCCATGAAACCCTTCCGACATTTGCAGGGAGCCGGTATTGCTGGTCCACTGGCCCCGAATCAACACAATGTCGCAAATCTCCTGTATTTCCCTGGAAAAGAAGTCCTGCAAAAAGGCGGTCAGATAGTTCAGGGCGCCGGCGTAGCTAAAGCCCTCCAGCCCCTTTTCCGTATAGGCTTCGTTGAGCCGCTCGGTGTAGTGGCTAAGCCGGGTGGTGTCTATCTCCCCGAATATCGCCCGCAGGAGTATTTCCATCTGGGCGTTTCGCTGGCTTTCCGCAATGGCGTTGATCCGTTTCCGCACGTCCTCCTGTTTTTCTTCCAGCCAGGCGGTACTGAGCCGGACGGAAGGGTTCTGCAGCTTGCCCTCCCATATCAGGTTCTTGGTACTGTGCCTCATGATATGTTCGATTATATGCGAGTGCCTAAGCTCGTTCAGGTTTGCCAGCAGTTTTACCCACTGTTCGTAGGGAATGCTGTCGGTCCCCGCCTTGACGCTCCGCAGGACCGAAAAGGCGGTTTTCCAGTCGTCCTGGGGGTTTAGGGAGGCAATGACGGTGTAGAAGCCTTCCAAATCCCCCGTCAACAGATCCGCCCTGACTGCGGCAAATTTGAGGGGTGTGGTAAAGATACCCTCCAGCATGGCGGAATCGAATTTTTTGAGGCATCCCACGTAGTCAAATTCGATAAACCGGGAAAAAACGGTGATCAGGTTATAGCACTTGTCCGCGGCGCTTACCCGGTCCTCGTTAAAGGCCCCGGTAAGGGACTGGTAATCCTCCTCAAGCTGTTTGGCCAGTTCGGCGGGATTCGTGGTCTTTGTCCGTTCCTCAATGGCTTCCTGGGTAAGCTTCCGGGCGGTTTCCAGGGCCTGGGGGGGCATAAAATACTCGATAACGGAGCGTTTAAGCTGCCCCGATGCTTCCACGTCCTTTATAAAGACCTGGGCGGGGTAGATGGTCTTGTAGATGATATAGAGGTACTGGGCAAAGGAGGGGTCCAGTTCCTCAGTCTTAACCCGGTAAAATTTGGCGTATTTATTTTGGGCAAGCTCCCGAAGCGTCTGCTTGATCAGCACATCCTTGTCGGAAAGCGGTTCATCCTCCTTTCCAAGAAGCGAGAATACCTTATTGATTATCTTGTTATCCGGCATTTACCTTTCCCCCAGCCTGTTTATACTATATATTATCTCCTAAATTACGATTCGATCAACCAAGGTGGAGAATCCTGGGAGACTCCGGGGAGAAAGTCTATGTTGAAAAGTACACGGGACAATATTTTCATTGTTGTCCGTATTGCCCTTCTGGTATCGGTTGCGCTGAACATTGCCCTGATACTCGTAGAATTACTGGGTAATTTCCACCCCGACCGGATGGAAAAAATCGAAATTATCACCGGCAGCGTTGAATCCGTGTTCTGGGCCCTGATTACCTTCGCCCTCAGCTTTGGTTCGACCCTTATCGAAAAACGTAAAAAAATCGACATTCCCGATATTCTTGAAGTTATCATTCTGATTTTTATTTACGCGGGAATCTTTTTAAGCGCCCAGTTTAAGCTGTACTACAGGTTTTTCTGGTGGGATGACCTGCTCCATACCCTGTCGGGGATTATTATGGGTTTTATCGGATTTATTGTCATATATAAGATCAATTACCGGTACAGCATGGATATTAGTCCCCTGCTGGTGGCCCTGTTTTCCTTTACCTTTGCCGTTACCCTGGGGGTCTTCTGGGAGATACTGGAATTTACCTGCGATGCCCTCATCGGCAGTGCCAATCAAAAATGGGATCTGAGCGATACGGCAATACTGATGGGAAAGCCCTACCAGGGAAGCGGCCTGCGGGATACCATGTCGGACCTGATCCTGGACTGTATCGGGGCCCTGGTTACTTCCCTTATCACCTACTACATGTACAAAAACGAGGAGAAAAAGGAAAAAGCCCTGGAAGAGATGGGGAAGATGATAAAAGACTAACCCTCATCGCCCAACAGGCTGAAGAGTTCCGTTTCGCCAAAGGCGCCCAGGCTTTTTAGGGCGGAAAGACTGCGGAGAAACGCAAATTCCGCCCGGGTCTTCTGGGTTTCGCCGGACAGGGAGCGGGAAGCGGCGTCAAGGAAGCTTGCCATAGACGTGCTTGAAAGGCGGAAGAGTTCCTGCTGCTGCTCCAGAAGCAGGGCCGAATATTCGGCCTGACGCCGGTTTGCGATAAGGGTCAGCGCGTTTCCGGCCAGCGTAAAAAGCCGGGACTGCAGATCGATGTCGAAGGCCGCCAGGGTGTCCTCGTAGTCGATACGGGAACTCTCCAGGGAATTTTTCTGCCGCCGCTCGTTGTTTGCGATGGTCCAGTAATCCAGGGGAATCCTGCCGCTCAGGGTAACTGAGGCGCCGTAGGAAAAAGGATCGATGGACGACTGGGCGGTAAAATCATACTTAAGATTCAGGGAGGCGGAAAAGTCCAGGGTGGGGTAGAAACTGCCCCGTGCCAGGGCATAGCTGTTTTCCGCCCGCATCAGGTTAATGTATGCGGATTTGAGCGAAGGACTGTGGGAGGTAAGGCTTTCTTTCAGCCTGAGAAAGCGGTCCGAAATATCCTCCGCGGTCCACAGGGATATTTTATTGAGCAGTTCTTCGTAGCTCCCAAAATCCAGGGGGGCAAGATCGGCGGTTTCGTTGTTTCCGATAAGCTGCCCAAGCTTGTGCCGGGCCAGGGAAAGGCTGGTCAGCGCGGCGGCCAGGGAGCTGTCCGCTGCGGACTTGTTTGAAAGGGCAAGAAAATAATCGCTGGGGGAAAGAATGCCGCCGGTCTGCCGTATTTCCGCGGTTTCCAGAGCCAGGGAGCTGATCTCCACCTGCAGTTCCGCGGTCCGTATGGCGGCCTCCGCTTCCAGGCAGCTAAAATACTGGTTGTCCGCTTCCTCCAGCACGGCAAAAAGCCGCGCCTGGGTATCGGCATCCAGAAGCGATTCATCGAGAGTCAGGTTTGCCCTGTCGATCTTTGATTTTCCGCCGTCAAAGAGGCTGATGTTTTCCGTGATCGAAAACCCGGCGGTGGCGTTCAGCCTTTCTGCGGCGCTGAGCAGGGCAGGGCCGCTTTCCAGCAGGGGATAGGACGCGGAAGCGGAGGCGCTGAGGGACGGGATATACTTAAAGTAATAGGCCATCTTTGCCAGGGCCTGGTTTTGCTTTGATCCTTCAAGTTTTTTCAGGGCCGGGGAGGCGGCCACCGCCGCCCGGCGGACCTGTTCCAGGGTCAACTCGGCGGAAAATGCCGCCGGTGAAAATGCCGCGGCGGAAACCAGGAACAATAATACTGCGGTCTTTCGGACTCCGCTGTGATTTTTCATACTGCCTCCGTCTGTACTGTGTTTATTCTGTACCCTGTTTATTCGTAGCGCAGCGCTTCGATGGGATACAGGCGGGCCGCCTTTTTTGCGGGGTAGTAGCCGAACACGGCCCCCACAAACAGCGAAAACAGCGCCGCCATAAGGACGATAACGGCCGAGATTGCCGTTGGAATGTTGAATACCGCAAGAATCCTGCAGGCGATGTACGACAGGGTAATTCCGATCATCCCCCCGGCGATGCTGAGGATGCAGGCTTCCACAAGAAACTGAAACAGAATATCCTGCTTCCGTGCCCCCACCGCCATGCGTATGCCGATTTCCCGTGTGCGTTCCGTTACCGAAACAAGCATAATATTCATGATGCCGATGCCCCCCACCAGGAGGGATACCCCCGCAATGGCCGCCAGCAGGACGGTCAGGTTACGGGATGTTTCACCGGCCATTTCTATAAGGCTGGTGCTGTTCATGATGCCGAAATCGGATACGGCGCTTTCGGAAAGCTTGTGCGATTCCCGCATGATCGCCTCCACCTCCCGCTCGGCGGCGTCCATATACCGCTTGTCTACCACACTCAGCACAATGGAGGACAGATTCGAAGAAGGGGCCAGGCGGGTAAGAAAGGTACGGTAGGGGATCAGCACCATGTCGTCGGCATCCTGCATGCCCATACTGTTACCGCTGGCCTCAAGGACCCCCACGACGATCCAGGGCCCGTCCCCCAGGCGCATAGTCTGTCCCAGGGCCTGCCCGGCGCTGCCGAACAGGGATACGGCGGTTTCCGATCCCAGCACCGCGACCCGCTGCCGCTCAATGTTTTCTTCTTCCCCGAACATCGTCCCCTGATCGATTTTCCAGTTTCGTATAAGCAGGTAGGAATCTTCTACCCCCATCACCGTTATGGAGGCGCTGCCCTCCGTGCCAACACAGGTAAAACTCCGCTGTACCAGGGCGGAGACCGCGGCGGCAAAGGAATTTTCCGCCACAATCTTGTCCCGGTCCGCGGTGGTGATTCGGGGCATGCGGGGGAAACCGGTATTGCCGCCCCCGCCCCTGAAGATCATCCGCTGGGGCTGGATCTGCAGCAGATTGGTCCCCATAGAGGAGATCCGGGCCTCTATTTCATTTTGGGCCCCCTGCCCGATGGCGGTCATGACTACCACGGATGCTACACCGATGATGATGCCCAGGGAGGTAAGGAGGCTGCGCATCTTGTTTCGCAGAATGGAGCGGGTACAGTTTTGCAGCAGGTACAGGATTCTCATGCCTCCCCCTCCGCATTGCCGCCTTCCATGCCGTAATTTTCTGCACCGTAGAGAGCTGTACCGTAGAGAGCTGTACCGTAGAGCTTCGCTGCGCGGGCGGTTTGCCGGTCTTCCACAATACGGCCGTCCTTAAGGCTGATGATCCGTTTCGTTTTTTCCCCCACATCGGTTTCGTGGGTTACCAGGAGAATGGTTTTTCCCCCGTCGTTGAGCCTGCGGAAAAGTTCCATTATTTCCTGAGTCATGGAACTGTCCAGATTCCCCGTCGGTTCATCGGCAAGAATAAAGGCCGGGTCCGTAACGATGGCCCTGGCAATGGCTACCCGCTGCTGCTGGCCCCCGGACAGTTGATTGGGTTTGTGAAAAAGCCTGCCGGCCAGACCCACTGCCACCAGGGCCGCCTCCGCCTTTTCGCGCATCTGGGCGCGCCGGAGTTTCCCCTGCCGCCGGTAGAGGAGGGGCAGTTCAACATTTTCAATGGCGCTGGTACGGGGCAGCAGGTTGAAGGACTGGAATACAAAACCGATTTTGTTGTTCCGAATCTCCGCGAAGGCCCCCGCGTTTGATTGGGTTATTTCCACCCCGTCCAGGATGTAGCTTCCGGTGCTGGGCGCGTCCAGGCAGCCCAGAATGTTCATCAAGGTCGATTTGCCGGAACCCGAAGGACCCATGATGGCGATAAATTCCCCCGCCTCTGCGGAAAGGTCAACCCCCCGCAGCGCGTGTACCGTGTAACCTTCCTGCTGGCGGCGGCCGGAGGTTTTTTTAATATCCTCCGTCCGGTAGCTCCGTGTTACCCCCGATAGTGTTATTACCGGCTCGCCGGGGAACTGCCCCTCCGCCTTTCCGGGGAACTGTGTCGTCATTATTTAACCCTTTCCCGAATGATGAACTGGGTTGCGGCAATCAGGCTTTCCGTAAGCTCCGGGGAAGAAACCTCGGTAACCGATCCGTCGCTGATGCCCGGCACGACCAAAAGGCAGTCCGGTTTTCCCTCGCCGTTGATGAACCACAGGGGTTTGTCCAGTGCAGTCTGGGATCTCTGCGTCCCGGCGGATGAAGCGTTTGATCCGCCGCCCCATGCTCCGCCCCCCATGCCGCCCGGCATACCGGGACCTCCGGGCCCTCCGCCGCCCCCGCCGGGCGGTGCGCCGGAAAATCCCGGCATACCGCCCTGGGCGCCAAGGGCGCTCAGGCCTGTAGAAGATGCGGCCCGCTGTCCCGTACTGCGGCCTGCCGTGTTCTGGCCTCCCTGTTCCTCCGTCCCGGCGTTTTCTTCGCCGCCGTTTTGCCGTGCAGTAATACTGCGCTTGGCGCCGACAATTTCTTCCACCTGGGCAGCCGATAATTGCGAGGGACTGTAACGCAGGGCCGCGTTGGATACCAGCAGGACATTTTCCCTTGATTCTTCGATAAACTCTACATTGCAGGTCATCCCCGGAAGCAGGGAAAGATCGGTATTGTCAACAGCAATAATAACATTGTAGGAGACCACTCCGTCCTGGGTGGAAGGGGAGAGCCGCTTGCTGGAGACGGCCCCCGTAAAGCTGCGTCCCGGAAGGGCTTCCAGCGTAAAACGAACCTGCTGATCCTCCCGGATCGAACTGATGTCGAGTTCCCCCACCCACGATTCAATCTGCATCTCCCGCAGATTTTCTGCGATTACAAAAACTGCGGTGGAATTGGCGGAGGCCCCTTCCACCACAGTTCCCCCTTCGGTGATATTGCGGCTCAGCACCGTTCCGTCAATGGGGGAGGTGATAAAGGCGTAGTGGTTGATCTCCGTTTCCGCGACCCGCAGGTTGGTCTCCGCAATGGCAAGATCCGCCGCCTGGGATTCCAGTTGGTTTCTGCTTTGCCGCAGTTCATACTGGCTGATCAAATTCCGCTCCGCCAGTCTCTCCTGGTTCTGATAGTTTATTTCCTGCAGCTCGTAGGCGGAACGGGCCTTCTTTACCTGGGCCTGGAGCTGATCCCGCTGAAGACGCCGGGTATCGGTATTGAGGATCGCCAGTACATCACCCTTTTTAACCTCGTTGTTGTAGTCCGCCAGTACCTGTTCCACCTTGCCCGAAATCTGTGAAAAAACATTTACCGTGGCAATTGGTTTAAGGGAACCGGTTGAGCTGACGGTTTTGACAATCGATCCGCGTCTAAGGGACTGGAATTCGTAACTGGACGCGGCGCCGCTGTTTTCCCCGCAGGAATACCATAGCAGCGAAATCAACGCAATAAAAACGGGAGCCGTGTATCTTTCCATGTGATTGGTAAACCATCTCCGCGCTTGTAAAGTTACTACCACAGTTTTTGGATTCACCTATTTGCGCAAAAAAGTGTGCGCTAAAAAGCGTGTGCTGAAAAGCAGGTCCGCTAAAGGGCGTGCGCTAAAAAGCAGGTCCGCTAAAAAGCGTACGCTGAAAAGCAGGTCCGCTAAAGGGCAGGCGCTAAAAAGCAGGCCCCCTGTTCCCGCTCTGCGTTTCCGTATCGCCGAAGGGAGGGGCCCTTTCCAGAACCTGGGCGATCAGACGGTACTCCGGGGAAAGGAGGCCGGGGTCCTGTTCCAAAATTGAAAACGCTTCACGGCGGACATTCTCAAGTTCCGCCGCATCCCGCACAGGATCGGCAAAGCCCAGGGGAAGATAGCCCGACTGTTCTATCCCGGCAATCTGTCCCGGCCCCCGGAGCTTTAAGTCCTCTTCGGCAATGACAAAGCCGTCGTTGTGTTCCAGCATCACCTTAAGCCGGGTCTTGCCGTCTTCGGTAAGCTCATCGGAATAGACAAGAAAACAATACGACTGTTCCGGCCCCCGGCCCACCCGGCCCCGGAGCTGGTGCAGGGCGGAAAGGCCGAAACGCTCGGCGTGTTCAACCACCATGCAGGCGGCGTTGGGCACATCCACCCCCACTTCGACAACACTCGTCGCCGCCAGGATGCGGATTTCTCCCCGGCGGAACCGTTCCATGATGCTCTGCTTTTCGTCCTCGTCGATCCGGGAGTGGACCAGAGCCACAGGGTATTGGGGGAACACTTCTTTTCCCAGCCGGGAGGCCATGGACTGGGCATCCTTGAGATCCGCCGCGCGGCTGTCCGCGTCCGCCGCTTCGATAAGGGGGTAGACAAAGTAGGCCTGGCGGCCGCGCTCCAGTTCCCTCCGTACAAAGTCGTAGACCCTTCCCTCGTTGGATTGCCGCGCCAGGTGGGTGGTGACAGGTTTGCGTCCGGGGGGCAGGTCCCGGATCACCGACACATCCAGGTCCCCAAAGACCGTCAGGGCCAGGGTCCGGGGGATAGGAGTGGCGCTCATCATCAGAAGATCGGGGTGATCCCCCTTGGCCATGATAAGGGAACGCTGGGTTACCCCAAAACGGTGCTGTTCGTCCACCACCACAAGCCGCAGCCCGGAGTAAAGCACGTCCTCCGAAAAAAGCGCGTGGGTCCCCAGGACCATGTCGATTTCCCCTCCGGCCAGGGCCTTAAGCAGTTCCTTCCGCCCCGCAGCCTTGATGTTCCCCGTAAGGAAACTCAGCCGTATACCCAGAGGTTCCAGCAGGCGGGCGGCGTTTTCCGCATGCTGCCGGGCCAGCAGTTCCGTGGGCGCCAGAATCGCCGCCTGCCCCCCCCCCGCAACCGCGGCCAGGGCTGCCAGGAATGAAACCAGGGTCTTCCCGGAGCCCACATCCCCCTGCAGCAGCCGGGCCATCGGCGTGGGGCCGGCCATGTCCCGGTTAATCTCCATGACGGCCCCCAGTTGGCCGGGGGTCAGCTTGAACGG
>JAISFT010000227.1 GCA_031263435.1 Treponema sp.
GTCGTCCAGGATCGTCCTGTTCAGCCCCGCCTCTTCCGCCGCAGCGGATTCCAGTGTCCTAACCATACTCACCTGCCTGTTTTTAGCATAGCACCTTTATACTGTTGTGCAAACAGGCAAGAATAAAGATGAAGGGGGGGCCCGCTACCACGGACAATCTTTCCGCAGCCGGGTTGGGGGCAGCAACACCGCGGTGTTGCTGCCCCCAACCTCTGCCACCGTCTTGGCCCCGGCAACATAGTTGCCGACCCCTGGCGGAATAAAAACCCTGACGGGTTTTTATTCCGCCAACCCCCCAATCTTCCGGGGCCGTAACAGGCCGGCCCATGATAAACACGCATAGGAATTTTGGACCCAAGACGGGTTGGGATAAAATTTTAAGAATTCACCGCGGAGGGCCGGCATGGATGCCGACTGTGACGGGCCCCGGGTTTTTGTGAAGCAAAAACCCGAAGGCGAAAAACGGCAGGGATGCCGAACCAAAAACCCTATGGGTTTTTGGTTTTCGGAGTTTGGGGCTTTGCCCCAAACTCCCAAGGTCAAAGGGCGGCGCCAAGGATGGCGATTGCCGGCGCAGCCAACTGCTTTCGCAGTAATCTCAAAGGCAGGACGCCGGCATCAACAATTCCCTGGCTTTTGCTTCGCAAAAGCCAAAGCTCAAAAATGGCAGGGATGCCGGAGTGCGCCCGAAGGGCGGCGCCACAGATGGCGCTGTTTCCATTGCTATCCGCCGCAGGCGGATTAAGACACGCGCAAGGGATTGGAGGGGCGCTCAAGACCCTCCGGGTCTTGAGCGTTCGGGGCGCCGGACGGCGCCCTGAATGGAGCGAAGCGGAACCCCGGAAAGCCCGGTCCGGCCGCAGGCCGGATGCGCCCAAAAAACAAAACAATCCTACATTTATCCTGAGCAGCGGCCCTTACAGCTTGATTCGGCCCCGGAAACTGCGGGACAGCGTAAGCTTGTCGGTGTATTCCAGGTCCCCACCTACCGGCAGCCCGGAGGCCAGGCGGCTCAGATCCACCTTAAGGTCCTGGAGAATCTTCTGGAGGTACAGGGCCGTGGTGTCCCCCTCGATGGTGGGGTTAAAAGCCAGGATCAGTTCCCGGGCCCCATCCCGGCGGACCCGGCTCAGCAGTTCGCCAATGCGCAGCTTGTCCGGGCCAATACCGTCCAGCGGGGCAATAAGCCCCCCCAGAACATGGAAAATGCCCCGGAATTCCCGGGATTCTTCGATAATCCGCACATCCTGGGGCCGCTCGACCACGCAGATCAGACCGTGGTCCCGGTCAGGATCGGTACAGACAGGGCAAGGATCGGTTTCGGTAAAACTGCCGCACACGGAACAGCGGCGGATTGCCCGGTGCAGAAGCCCCAGTTCGTCCGCCAATAGATGAGCGTAGCCGGGGTCCCCGTCCAGAATATGGTACACCATGCGGCCGGCGCTTTTTTTGCCCACCCCCGGCAGCCTGCAAAACAGGGCTACCAGCCGGTCAATGGCGCTGCCCTGGTTCCGGCGGAGGCCCGGATCATCCGGGGCGCCGTTCATTGCCCCACCGGAAAACCGCCCGGTATGCTTCCCGGGGGAAGCCCAAAGCCGGAGGCCAAAGTCCCCATCTCCGCGCCGGTGCGTTTCCGCACCTTTTCCAGGGCCGCGGTAAAGGCCGCCTGTATCAGGTCCTGAAGCATCGGCAGATCCTCCGCCGCTTCCGGGGTAATACGAACAGCCATCATGTCCATCCGGCCGTTAAGATCCACCTCTACCATGCCGCCTCCCGCCTGGCCCGTAACCACAATGGCGGCAAGTTTTTCCTGCAGGCTTCCCATCTGTTCCTGCAGCCGCTGTGCATTTTTCAGA
The DNA here is from genome assembly GCA_031263435.1 of Treponema sp. Next base: position 1,857 of record JAISFT010000227.1, read on the forward strand.
ATGTCAAAAGGGTTTATATTCAATTTCGCCTCTCTCTGCTTCGCCTCGCTCTGCTTCTCCTCGCTCTACTACAGTCCCCCGAAAGATCCGCAACACCCGCTGGGTTAAGGGATTCGGGGCCGGTTCCTCCGCCGGAGTAACACCATTTCGGCCATTGCGGTTCAGGGTACTCCACATCGGTACGTCTTCGTCCCCCGTCCCCGGATCCGCGTCGGACCGGCTAAAGCCGCCGCCCCCGGACTGCGGAACCGGAACCGGCCCCGGCCCCTGTAATCCCGCCGCCCCCTGCGAACCCTGCGCCTCCCGGGCCGCCATACGGCGCCGGAATTCTTCACTAAGCGAAGGTATCGGGCCGGTTTCCGTTGCTTTTACGGGAAGTTCCGCCGGCGCCGGAGCCTCCCGCCCTGCTAAAGGGCGTTCTAAGCCTCCGCCCCCCAGGGCTCTCCGGGCGTCTTCCACCGCGGCCCTCAGTTCCGCAGGGGGAACCCAGCTCTTCAACCAGGACAGCTTGGAAACCACCGTTTCCAGTTCAAAGCGGGGGGATACGGAGTATTTAATATCCCGGTAACAGTCAAGGAGCAGTTCAAGGGCCTGTTCAAGCCGCTCAGAATCCAGCCCCCCCAGAACCTTGCCGGAAAACCGCTCTACAGGGTATCCCAGCAGGGACTCCCGGGTTACCGAATTTTTCAGCAGCAGAAGACTCCGGTAGTAACCGGCCAGATCGATAACAAACTGTTCAATAGCCACCCCGGAAGAGAGAATACGGTCAAACAGATCAAAACCCCGGGCCGCATCCCCCTCCACACAGGCCTCGGCCAGTTCGTTAAGCCGTTCCAGCCCCACCAGCCCCAGCTTTTCCCGGATCGTCTCCGTGCGGATATGCCCTGCGGAGAAGGAAGCCACCTGATCGAACAGCGTAAAAGCATCCCGCAGACTGCCCGTAGATTCCCGGGCCATCCAGAAAAGGGCCTCATCCTCCGCCTCTATCTTCATCTCACCACAAACATCCTTAAGGATACCCTTAATCGTTTCGATGGGGATAAGGCGGAAGGCAAACTGCTGACACCGGCTCTTAATCGTCGCCGGTACCTTGTGAAGCTCCGTAGTAGCAAAGATAAAGACAATGTAGTGGGGCGGCTCTTCGATAGTCTTGAGCAGCGCATTAAAAGCGCTGGTAGAAAGCATGTGGACTTCGTCGATAATGTAGACCTTGTAGGTCCCGCTTTGGGGGGGAAAAAGCACCTCGTCCTTGATCTGCCGCACATCGTTGACCGACGTATTGCTGGCCCCGTCAATCTCGATCACATCCAGACTGGAACCCGCGGCAATCTCCCGGCAGTTCGCACAAACCCCGCAGGGATGGGAGGAAGGCCCCTTTTCGCAGTTCAGGGACCGGGCCAGAATCCGGGCGGCGCTCGTTTTACCGCAGCCCCGGGGCCCGGAGAACAGGTAAGCATGGGCAATCGTCCGGCTGTCCAGGGAATTTTTCAGCGTCGAGACCACAAATTCCTGACCCGCCAGCTCATCCAGAGTCTTGGGCCGCCGTCTGGTGGCGGTTACCTCAAATTTTGCGGTTTTCCCCGCCTCAACAGCCATGAATCAAGTATAACGCCTGGGACGGAACGTGTGAAGTTATCGCAGGCTGATGCCCTGGCATGCCTGGCGCCTTTTTTTAGGCAGGAAGGGGGGGCCCGCTACCACGGCCAATCCGCCCGTAGCCGGGTTTGGGTGGCCCCAAACCCCGAAACCCAAAAACCCCTTGGGTTTTTGGGTCCCTGGCCCCCCCTCCGCTCCACACAAACCCCCGTTTTTCCCTGTGCGAACTCTATCCATGCAGTTTTGCCATTGGCAAAACTGCGGAGGTCAAGGGCCAATAGGCCCTTGACCCAAACTCCGAAAACACAAAACCCAATGGGTTTTTGGGTCCCTGACCCCCCCTCCGCTCCACAAAAACCCCCGCTTGTCCCTGCGCGAACTCTATCCATGCAGTTTTGCCAAAGGCAAAACTGCGGAGGTCAAGGGCCAATAGGCCCTTGACCCAAACTCCGTAAACAAAAAGCCCGTAAGGGGTTTTTGTTCCGCTACCCCCCACATGCACAAATCTTGACCCACAACTTTGTTACCCTTCGCCTGTCTCTTTCCCTATTTTTGGCAACCGGCTTGACTCAGCAATTCTCAGTTTCAAACAAATGTCTCCTCAACCACAAAAACCCGTCAAATTAGGGATAATTTGACGGGTTTTCTCCCGATCTCCCCTGGTTAGTCAGCAATGCTCAGTTTCGGTGACAGGCGAAAGGACGCCCCTTCCTACGGTCTAAACTTGGCCTACCCCAACGTGTCGGCAGGGCGGGGCATAGCCCCCGGAAAAACATTTGGAATTCCCTGCCGTAGCGTATCGCAGATAGCGGAGGCAGATTCTACAAGCGTTTTTCGGGGGCTATGCCCCGCCCTGCCGGAACACGCTGTTCTGTGGGTCAAGTTTAGCCTATAGTCCGCGGCGTCCTTTCGCTTTCTGCCGGGTAAACTGAGAATTGCCGGGGACCCCTATTGGTGTTCCAGCTTAAGCGTTACCGTAGTAATGTCCGAAATCTCCGGGGGGCCGAAGTACTGGATTGCCCCGGGGAAAAGGTACCGGGTCTCAAGGGCCCAACTGTCCCGGTTTTTGGCAAAGACCTTAAAAGGTTCCCCCTCCAGTTCTACCAGGGCCTTGCGGATCACCGGTTTCAGGGAGCCGTGACGGTGTTCCATATTCATCATCATCGTCAGAGGCGCGCCCCCCGCAATCCACTGTTCCGCCGGGGCGCTCAGGTTCCGCACACTGGCGATATACCCCGTAAGCCCCGATGCGATCAGCACAAAGGCGCTGAACCCCAGACTGTAGCAATAATCGGCATCAAAGTTGGAAGGAAAGGCGCACCGGCCCTCGTAGCCAAAGAAGTGGCCCAAGGCGCTGAATGTACCCCCGTAGGCCCCTGCGGCCTTCCGTCTTCCCAGTTCCTGCTCCACCATGCCGATAAGCAGTTTTTCCGTTTCGATCCGGGAAACCTGCACATTCCCGTGGGGGTCCCGGTCCGCCAAAAGCTGCCTGGCAATTCCTTCGGGAAGACTCAGGAACAGCGATTCTGAGGAGCCGGAGAGTTTACGGGCAAGCCAGACCAGAATCTCCTGAAAAGATTTCTGCTCCACCCTGGCGAATTCCTCCTCCCCGGCGGCCATAATATCGTTCAGTTCCTCAATAAGGACCTTCATCTCGGGAATAAATTCCACCAGACCCTCGGGAATCAGCGCCACCCCAAAGTTCTCCCCCCCGGCCGCCCGTTTGGCAATGGAATCGCACAGACTGTCGACGATCTGCTTCAGGGACAGTTTCTTTGCCTCCACCTCTTCGGAGACAAGACAGATATTGGGCCGGGTCTGCAGCGCACATTCCAGGGCAATATGACTGGCCGAACGGCCCATCAGCTTGATAAAATGCCAGTATTTCTTTGCGGAATTGGCGTCCCGCTCAATATTCCCGATAAGTTCGCTGTAAACCTTAACCGCCGTATCGAAACCAAATGAGGTTTCGATAAACTCATTTTTCAGATCCCCGTCAATGGTTTTGGGACAGCCGATCACCTGTATTGACGAGCCCCGGGCCAGAAAATATTCCGCCAGCAGCGCCGCATTGGTATTGGAATCATCCCCGCCGATGATCACCACCGCGGAAAGGTTCAGCTTTGTTGCGGTTTCCAGGGACGCGGCAAACTGTTCCGGGCTTTCAATTTTCGTCCTCCCCGAACCGATCATGTCAAAACCGCCGGTATTGCGATACCCGTCCATCATAGCCGCGGAGATCTCCACCGCCTTATTGCCGATAAGCCCCGAAGGCCCCCCCAGAAAACCGTAGAGGACCGATTCGGGATTTCCCCTTTTCAGACCGTCAAAAAGACCGGCAATAACATTGTGCCCCCCCGGAGCCTGCCCCCCGGAAAGAATAACCCCCACCCTCAGCTTGCGGCCAATCCCATCGTGCTTGCCCCGGGTAAAGGTAACCACAGGCTTGCCGTAGCTCTTCTTAAAAAGCTCCCTCAGAGCCCCCTGATCCGAAACCGATTCGGTCGGCCCGCCGTATTCCAGCCCAATGCCGGTAACGCCCTGCGAAAGACTGGCAGGCAATTTGGGACAGTAACCATAGCGCAGTTTTTGTAACACCGAAGTTTCCATAGTTCCTTCTCCTCTTAGCGGATGGTAATGCAATATCCCGAGCTTGATAAGGTGCCTGCGCCATTTTGGCTGCGCCATTTTGGCTGCGCCATTCTGGCGGCGCCATTCTGGCGGCGCCATTTTAGAAGGGGGGGCCCGCTACCACGGACAATCCCCCCGTAGCCGGCTCAAGGGCTGCGCCCTTGAGCTCCACCCCCGATCTGGCCCCCCCTCCGGCCAAGCCTCCTCACCCCGCAGCCCACAGGTCAGCGGGGTTGCGGTGTCTTGGCCTACCCCCCGGCCTCCA
>JAISFT010000234.1 GCA_031263435.1 Treponema sp.
CCGGTACGGCAGTTAAAAGGGAGGGCTCGGAAATGGAACTATTTCAACAAATACAAATGCAACCTGAAACCCAGCTTCTGAGGCTCGTCCCTTAAGTTTATGATGTTGTGCCAGGCACCGAATTTGACGGGCAACGCAAAACATACCCATCGGCCTACATTGCACATGGGTCGGGGTTAAGCTTTGCGGATGTAAGCGGCGCCCTTGACCGCAGGGCGGGGTTTTAGGCTATAAGGGAGAGGGGTGTCCGGCGGACTAAACCGGAAGCCCCAAGGAATTCAGATGGCCCTTTAGTGTATCGGCGCCGGTATAAAGGAAACCTGCAATTCCCATTTTTACGGCCGCCTCAATATTGTCCGCCCAGTCATCGGTAAAGAAAGTTTCCTCCGGTTTTACCCCTTCGGCCTCCAGGATGCAGGTAAAAAAGGCAGGATCGGGCTTGGCCAGATGCATAAGATGGGAGGCGTAAACCCTGTCAAATATATCGTACTGTCCCAGCCGGACATGTACCGTATAATGGGCATCGCCGGTGTTGGTTCCGCAGACGACGCTGATACCCAGAGCTTTTAGCTTCTGTATGATCGCAACGGTGGGTTGATCCAGGGTGGGGGTAAAGAATTTCCCCATAAGGCTTCCTTCATGGGGCGGAATGTCTCTTCCGGAAGCTTTGACGTATTGGGCCCACAGATCATCTTCATTAATCAGGCCAAGGCCGTAGTCATGATGGGCCTTGTCGAAACCCGGAGAAGAAACATCTTCCTCCTTCCGGTCCAGGAAATCGAGGATCAGGGGCCATACCTGATAGTTCCGGACAACAACGCCGCCCATATCGAAAATACAAAGCTTGATCATGTTTTCTCCTTTAAGGCTGTAAATTCATATTGTCCCATTGGATCTTATTCTTTGCTTGCCGAATAGACGGTACTGCCGCCAAGGAAATATTTGGAAAAAATCAAAAACAGGATGATTATGGGGATACTGCTCATGGTAGCCACTGCCAGCATAGCCCCTTCGTCGGACCATATATCGCTTACCATTTTTGCAAGATAGGGCGGGATGGTTTTCATCGAATCTCTCTGGATAATCAGCAGAGGCCAGAGGAGATTGTCCCACTGCCCCCGGAAGACAAGGATCCCCGCCGTAGCCAGGGCGGGGGTACAATTAACGAACACCAGCTTCAGGAAAATGCCTGGTTCCCCAAGGCCGTCGATGCGCCCGGCATCAAGCATGTCTTCCGGGAAACTTATAAGGTACTGCCGCAGTAAAAAAACGCCAAAGGTGTCCAGAATGGAAGGCAGAATCAGCCCCGCATAGGTGTTCTGCAAACCGATTTTTATAGTGATAACATACATGGGGATCATGATAGCTTCAAAGGGAATCATCATCCGCCCCATGATCATCAGAAATACTATGTTACGTCCCTTGAATTTGAATTTTGAAAATCCGTAACCTGCCAGAGCCGAAACAATAACTGCAAAGATCATGGTAAGGCCGGCAACGTAAATTGAATTTAATACGTTCCGCGGAAAGGTCCAGGCAGGATTAACCCCCGGACCGGCGATTGCGGTGTAGTAGTTCTGCCAGTAAATGCCCCGGGGTATCCACCTGAAGGGCATGGCGAAAATATCCTTTACCGGCATTAGGGAAGCGCTTATCATAAAGACGATGGGAACGATCATGACCGCCAGCAGAAGTCCCACCGCAATATTCAGAACGAGGTTAAAAACCCGGCTTTTTAGCGATCTGTCCCGTAGCATACCCGTACCTAAAAGCTTACCGCATTTTTGTCTGAACTGCGAAGCCGTAACATGGTTAACCCCATCATAGCCAGGAAGAGAAGTATGCTCATGACGCAGGCCCGGCTGATGTTAAGATCCCGTAATGCCGTATTGTATATATTCAGGGTCAGGACATTTACCACATCCAGAGCGGCGCCCCTTTGAAAGAACATGTACTGTGTCGAAAATGATTTGATACAGTTAAGCATGGCGATAGTGGATACCAGCACGATCGTGGGTTGTAGAAGGGGAAGGATTATGCGCCGTATGGTCTGGAACGCGCTGGCGCCGTCAATGGTGGCCGCCTCGTATACCGATTGGGGTATTTTGGCAATACCGGTAACAAAGATGATGGAAAAATACCCCACGGACCTCCAAATATAGATGACGATGAGGGAGATTTGGAGCATAACCGTGTCGGTCATCCAGCGGTGATCGACTCCGGGTGTCCTTAAAATGGCGTTTACTACCGTGTTTGCCATGCCGCGGGGATCGAAAAAAAGCATCCATATAAGGGCGCTTACCACCGAGGACAGGATTGCCGGTGAATATATTATAAGCTGGAGGATCCTGTGCCCCCTGTTGCGGGTCGCGATAATAAGCCCGAATAAAAGGGACAGAACCGTAAGGGGGATAAATGTGCCCAGCGTAAAAATTGCGGTAAGCTTAACCGAATTCCAGAATCGATCCGAGCTGAGTATGTATTTGTAATTGGACAATCCTACAAAATCCGGCTTTGCCAGGGACAAGAGCTTCATATTGAAGAAGGTATTGTAAATGGCGTTAACCATGGGATAAAAAGAAAAAAGAAGGAAAAACAGAAGTGCCGGAAGTACAAATATCCAGCCCCAGCGGTTTTTCTGTCGTTCAATACCGGCATATTTCATGCTTTCCTTCTTTTTGTTCCGGTTTATCTGTTCTGATCGATAATGTCCTGCATTTCCCTGCGGAAACGGGTTAGTATGACCCGCGGATCTTCGCCGTTTACCGCTGCGTTTACGGCAGTTTGAACCCGCTCGTCCATTTCCGGGACATAGATAAAGGGCATGGACTTGGCCTTTTGCATGGCCTCGGAAAATGCGCCGCTGTAGGGTATTGCCTTAAAGGACGCGGAGTTAAGGGCCTCGTAGGAGGGTATTAACAGGGCGGCTCTGGAAAGATACTCGTCGGGATGGGAGATAAAGAAGTTAATAAGCCGCCATGACCAGGTCTGTTTTGCCTGGGATATTTGGGAATTTACCGCATAGCAGTTTGAACCGGTAACGTATTCTCCCACATCTCTGTTCACCGCGTTTTCAAATACGGGGTTGGGGAAAACCATCCAGTTTCCGCTTTCATAAAATGACGGGTTGGCGGCTTTAATCCGGGAAGTCTGGTAAAGCCCGCTGGGGGTCATGGCAACCTCGTCGTTGTCCAGATTAAAAAGGGTCCGCGGAGTTGCATAGGTGGGGCCTCCGAGATTTCTTCCCGAGGGACCCCATTGGCGGAAGTACTCAAAAACCTTTATCCATGCATCGTCCCCGATGATTGCGTTTCTGCCGTCGGCGCTGGCAAAGCCGCCGCCCAACTGTTCGACCATGACCAGGATACTGCTGAGACTTATGGGCCAGCGGAAATCGAAACCCCGGCGGGTAATAATATCCCCCTCCCGCCTGACTATTTTTTCGCTTACCGACATCATTTCTTCCCATGTTTTGGGATAATCCCTTTCGGGGTCCAGCCCTGCGCTGCGGAAGATATTCTTGTTCAGATAGTTGAGTGAAATGCCGTATTCAAAGGGCAGGCCGTAGAGGTTCCCGTTCAGGATTGTCCAATCCAGGGCGCTGGGCATGAATCTTTCAATAACTTCCCGGGAACTTGAAGCCCCCACCAGGGCCGGGTCCAGGGGTGCAACCCTGCCGTTAAGAATCAGGGGGCGCATATTAACCCCCCAGTTATTGAACAGATCCGGTCCCTGATTGGCGGCAAAGGCGATGGTTATCCGTTCAACATGGGAGTTGGACGGCCCTGTTGAATATTCAACCGTTACGTTGGGATTGGTTTTATTGAATTCCTCGATAAATTCTTTTTCAAAAACCGTCCGGTTAGGGTCTTCCCATGTCCATAAGGTCAGGTGTACCGGCGCGTCAAGATCTACCCTGGCCGCCTGGTTTCTGCCGCCGGCCGTTAAAGGCATAAGTGTCCCCAGCAACAACACCAATCCTGCTAAAAACGCTCTGTGCATTTTCATTACATTGCCTCCTACGAAATTATGATAGGCCCTTGCGGATGAGGCGTCAAGCAAAATTTTTGATTAATCCGGCTGGGGACGGGGAGCCGCGGCCCATGCCGCACATAGATCGGGGCTAAGCTTTGCGGATGCAAGCGCCGCCCCGGAAAGGCCAAATGGCCTGGTCAAATGACCAAGCCATTTGGCGCCCGCGCAAGGGATAGGAGGGGCGGGGCTGTCCCATTGGACAGCCCCGTTCCCGAAGCGGGGCAGCCGGAGGCTGCCTGAGCGGAGGGAATGGAGCGAAGCGGAACCCCGGATAGCCCGGTCCCCGGAGCGGGGCAGCCGAAGGTTAGCCTTCGGCTGCCTGAGCGGAGGGGATGCGCCCAAAATAGCATCCTGCCCCGGCAGAGTAGGTTTTTTCTGCTAAAGTTGATATGCTGTTATGTGAGGGCTAAGGTATCATGGCAAAACGGAACGTCTCCCCAGAGGCGAAGCGACAGGTTATTTCGGTAGTGGAGGGGGCTGCCCCGGCGGCTTCACCGGAATTAAGGCATATCTGGGCCCTGCTCAAGGGAAAAGAGGTTCCCCGCCTGACTGCGGGGCTGGAAAAGATACCCCTGCTGGAAGAGATCCACCATGAGCTTTTGGCCCTGCGGAACCTGGCGGAGAGCCTGCAAAGCGAGATAAGCCAGCGGAATTCCACGGTTCTGGCCCTGCAGGAGCGGGAATACCGTTTTCGCTATCTGGCAACCCACGATCCGCTTACGGGGGCCATGAACCGGGCCTCCTTTATGGAACGGGCCAACCGGGAACTTAGATCCGCCTTTTCTATGGGGGCCGCCTGCGGCATTGTGATGATGGATATCGATCACTTTAAGCGCTTCAACGATACCTGGGGGCACCTGGCCGGGGACGAGGCCCTGCGTTTTGTCGTCAAGGTGATTGCGGCAATACTGCGGAAAAATGACTTTATGGGCCGCTACGGGGGGGAAGAATTTGTATTTTTTTTCAACGGTGCGGATATGGAGACCAGCGTTGCCATTGCCGAGCGGATTCGGGAGAATATCGCCTCCAATCCGGTCAATCTGGAAAACGGCCCTGTGTCCATAAGCGCCAGTTTTGGGGTTGCCATAACCTCCGCGGCTTACGACGGCGTCATTGGGGATGAGTATATCGACAGGATCATAAACAACGCGGACATGGCCATGTACCAGGCAAAAAAGGACGGCAGGAACCGGGTTGTTGCGTTCCCCGAGGGGGATTCCTGATGGCCCTGGTTATTGTTCTGCCCTGCCTTGTCCTGGTTTTGCTGGCCGGAATTGTGATTTTTGCCCTTCCCCGGTACTTCTACCGTTTTACTGTGGGCCGCAAGGCCCCCGGTCCCGGGGAACCGGGCTGGCTGGATACCCAGGCGGTGGAGGACCTTTGGATCGAATCCCGGGACGGCCTGAAACTCCACGCTTACTATGTGGACTATGTCGAAGCGCCGAACGCTCCGGGTGCGCCGGAAGCGCCGGACGCATCGGGGGCCCGGGGGCTTGCCATCCTGGTCCACGGTTACAGCGGGGATGCCAGGCAGCTTGCCTATTTGGCCCGGGTCTTCCACGATACATTTGGCATGAGTGTGCTGCTTCCGGATGCCCGGGGTCATGGTCAAAGCCAGGGGCATTACATCGGTTTTGGCTGGCACGAGCGGCTGGATATACTGGACTGGATGGACAAGGTCCGGGGACGGACCCGCGGGGCCGCCATTGTCCTGTTTGGTATCTCCATGGGGGCATCGACGGTCCTTATGGCAAGCGGGGAGGCCGTTCCCCCGGGCCTGCGGCTTATCATTGCGGACTGCGGCTATACCTCGGTGGCGGAGGAGCTGGCCTGGCAGATGAAGCGGCGGTACCGTTTTTTCTGTGCCCCCCTTCTCCGGGCCGTCAGCCGCCTTACCCTGCGGCGGGCGGGCTACTCCTTCGAGGAAGCCTCCGCGCTGGAGCAGGTAAAAAAATCCCATGTCCCCACCCTCTTTATCCACGGGGAGGCGGATACCTTTGTTCCCTTTGAGATGTGCGCGCGGCTTTACGAAGCCTGCGCCGCGGAAAAAGAACTGTACACGGTTCCGGGCGCGGAACATGGGGCTGCCTATAACACGGATGCCGATAATTACGAACGGCGCCTGGCGCTGTTTTTGGAAAAATATCTGGGCAGGCTGCCAAACGCATGATGCAGCCGCCCTTGCAAGAAGGCCCGATGAAAGATGAAAATAGAACTCTTTACGTTTTGTGATTTTGCCCAGGAAAACGGCGGCAAGCTTACGGTTGTAGGCACCTTTGACACCATCATTTCCCGGAATTTCCCCTTTGCCCACCCCCTGCTCTCCGTGGTGATCCGCCTGCGTTTCGATCTGTGGGAATTTTCCCGCCACGTTTTCCGTATAGAAACCCTGGACCTGAACGGGGAGACGAGCATGGAAGCCATTACCGGCAATGTGGAAGTAAAGGGAGTGGGAAACGCCACCACCGTCTCCCACCTGGTTTTTAGCATCTCCAACCTGCGTTTCCGCAGCGCCGGGGTAGTCAACTTCGTCCTCTACATTGACGACAAGGAGCTGGCCTCCATCCCGCTGTACATCCGCAAAGCTTAGCCGGGTTTACCAGGGCTTTCCTACAAGGGGTGGATGACGCCCACAGTTAATAAGTTAAGGAGGGGGAGCACTGTTGATGTGAAGGGTAAACCAATTTTACCCTGTAACAAGCTTTTTTTAACGCTGCTCCCCCTCGCTCCAAAGGTTTTTGCTTCGCAAAAACGCTTTTCCGCTACCCCCACTTGTTTTTTCAGGCATACGACCCCAGTAATGCTCAGTTTTGGTGACAGGCGAAAGGACGCCCCTTCCTGCAGTCTAAACTTGACCCTGCCCCAACGTGTCGGCAGAGCCGACCGCAGGGCCGGGGCAAAGCATTTACTGGAAAGTTGCGGATCTTCTCCACGATTGTTGTGGCGGGGGAGGGCAAGGGCCGAGGCAAGCCCCCGGAAAAACATTTGGAATTCCCTGCCGTAGCGTATCGAAGATACGACGTATCGAAGATACGACGTATCGAAGATAGCGGAGGCAGGCTCTACAAGCGTTTTTCCTGGGGGCTTGCCTCGGCCCTTGCCCTCCCACACCACAGCGTATCGTAGATAGCGAAGGCAGACTCTACAAGCGTTTCCCCGGGGGCTCTGCCCCGCCGCCGCCCTACCTAAGCTTGGAAAGGATCTACAGACCTTTGTACAAAAGTAAACGCCGATGCCCTGACCCGGGGTATTGCCATGACGGGAATCAAAGAATAGTATGAAACCGTTTTTAAGGCTGCCCGTTGGGGCGGCTTTTTTTCCCCTCGTCCTTCCCGTCCTCCTCGGCGCCTGCCTGAGCGCGGCGGGGCCGGGGCTGCCCGAACAAGGAGTTAGCATGAGTACCCGTCTTCCCAGCGTCCCCCTTATTACCTGCGATCCCTACTTTTCGGTCTGGTCCCCCGGGGACCGGCTCTACGACAACGACACGGTCCACTGGACCGGCCGGGTCCAGCGCATCAGCGGTACGGCGGTGATCGACGGTAAACCCTTCCGCTTCATGGGCCTGGGTTCCGATCCGGTCCTGACCCAGACCGCCCTGGAGATCAGCGCCACCGCTTCCCGCTATACCTTTGAAGGGGCGGGGATAATTTTGAACCTTGAGTTCCTCAGCCCCCTGCTCCTGGACGATCTCGATCTCCTCTCCCGGCCCCTTTCGTACATCGGGGCCAGGGTGCAGGTTACCGACGGGGCCGCCCACGATGTGGATTTGAACTTTTCCTTCAGCGGTAATCTTTGTAAGTACTCCAACGAGCCCGCTCCCCTGATCTGGGGATTCCACGATCTGGGGGACGCCCTTGCCGCCTGGATAGGCAGGCGGAATCAGGGCCCCTTAAGCCACAGCGGGGACGATGTAACCATCGACTGGGGCTATCTCTACCTGGGGGTCCCTTCCGGGGCCCCCGAAGGGACCCCCAAGGGAACCCCTGAAGGGGCATCTGCGGGGCAGGGCCGGGCCTTCATGTCCGGGGCGGGGGAGGAGCTAAGCGCCCAGCTCCGCTTTACCGCGTTGAAGGGCGCCGGGGAATCCTTCCTGGCTGCGGCCTACGATGATGTGGCGTCGATCAACTACTTTGGGGAATTCCGCAAGGGCTACTGGGCCCGGAACGGCAAGACGATCCTCCAGGCCCTTGAGGAGGGGATTCGGGACTACCGGACCATCCGGGAACGCTGCGAATCCTTTGACCGGGAGCTGGCGGCCAGGGCCGAAGCGGCCGGGGGGGAAGCGTATACGTCGATTCTGAACCTGGCCTACCGCCAGACCATCGCGGGCCATAAGCTTATCACCGATGAAAAGGGGGAGCCGGTCTTTATTTCCAAGGAGTGTTTTTCCAACGGCTGCGCCGCCACCGTGGATATAAGCTATCCCTCTGCGCCCCTCTACCTGCTCTACAACCCCGAATTGGTCAAGGGAATGCTCCGGCCGATTCTCCGTTTTGCCCGGCAGCCGGTTTGGACCTACGAATTTGCCCCCCACGATGCGGGCCGCTATCCCCACGTTACCGGTCAGGTCTACGGCCTGGCGAAGGAGGGGATGAAGAACACCGAAACGTATCCCCCCTACTATGCCTTTCCCGCCAACTCGGCCCTGTACAACCTCCGGTATCAGATGCCGGTGGAAGAGTGCGGCAACATGCTTATCATGATGGCCGCCCTTGCAAAGGCCGAGGGAAACGCGGATTTTTCCCGGCCCCATCTTGATCTGGCGGAAAAATGGGTCCGTTATCTGGTCGAATACGGGGAGGACCCCGGCGAACAGCTCTGTACCGATGATTTTGCCGGTCATCTGGCCCACAACTGCAACCTTGCCGCCAAGGCGATCATGGGGATCGAGGCCTATGCCATCATCCTCGACATGACGGGGGACAGGACCGGGGCCGAAGAATACCACAGCCGGGCCAGGACCCTGGCGGCCGCGTGGTTCGCCGCTACCGCCCGGGGGGATCACAGCGCCCTGGTCTTCGACAAGCAGGAAGGCTGGAGTCTCAAATACAACCTGGTCTGGGACATCCTCTTTAACAGCCGCCTGTTCCCCCCCGAGTTGTTCGCCTCCGAGCTAAGCTGGTATATCAAACAGCAGCGTAGCTACGGGGTCCCCCTGGACAGCCGCCGGGATTATACCAAATCGGACTGGATACTCTGGACCGCGGCCTTTACCCGGAACAGGACCGAAAGAGAGGCCCTGATTGGGCCCGTGGCCAGGTTCCTGAAAGAAACGCCGGACCGGGTTCCCTTTTCCGATTGGTACGATACGGTAAACGCGAAGCACTACTATTTTCAGAACCGCACGGTCCAGGGCGGCCTGTTCATGCCCCTTTTGGCCGATACCTGGGCGGAC
>JAISFT010000251.1 GCA_031263435.1 Treponema sp.
CCGGTGAGGGCGTCCCGGCATTGGTGTGACACGGCCCGGACCCGGAATATGCTTTAGGCTACGGACATAAGGCTTCTGGTCCGCAGGCGGGGAGGAGGCTCCGGCGCAGGGGGGGCGGAGAGAAGATGTGGCGGTATGGGAAAAACGGTACGGTAACAGCCCCCCCTTCTAAATGACGCCGCCAGAATGGCGTCGCCAGAATGGCGCAGGCGCAAGCTTGATCATTCCGCGGGTTTTGCGTATTCTACGGATATTTATGGCCCAACAAACCGGGAAGCTTACCCTTTACAACACGCTGGGACGGGAAATGCAGATCTTTGAACCTCTGGTACAAGGCCGGGTTGGTTTTTACGGCTGTGGTCCTACGGTCTACAATTACGCACATATCGGAAATCTGAGGGCCTATGTTACCCATGATATGCTGGTCCGGACTCTTCGCCGCATGGGCTACGAGGTGAACCATGTGATGAACATTACCGATGTGGGGCACCTTTCGGGCGACAACGACGAAGGGGACGACAAGATGCTGAAGAGCGCCGAGGAGAGGGGCAAGGGTGTTCTGGAGATTGCCGATTTTTACACGAAGGCGTTCTTTGCCGATATGGAGCGGATGAATATTGAGAGGCCGACGGTGGTTTGTAAGGCCACGGAGCATGTGGGGGAGATGATCGAGCTGATCCGGCGGATCGAGGCTAATGGTTTTACCTATTTTGCGGGGGGGAATCTGTACTTTGATGTGGGGAAATTCCCTGCCTACGGGGATCTGGCCCTGCTCCGGCAGGATGAGTTAAGGGCCGGCGCCCGGGTGAAGGCGGACCTGAATAAACGGAGCCCCCAGGATTTTGTGCTGTGGTTTACGAAGAGCAAATTTGAAAACCAGGCTTTGCTCTGGGACAGTCCCTGGGGCCGGGGGTATCCGGGCTGGCATATTGAATGTTCCGCGATGAGTATGAAGTACCTGGGGGAGCAGTTTGATATCCACGCGGGGGGGATTGATCATGTGCCGGTTCACCATACCAACGAAATTGCCCAAAGTGAGGCCGCCACGGGGAAGCACCCTTGGGTTAGATACTGGGTTCACAATGAATTTTTGGTCCTGGACCGGGGGAAAATGTCCAAGTCTTCGGGCAGTTTTCTTACCCTGCAGAGTCTTGTAGACTCCGGCTACGATCCGCTGGACTACCGCTATTTCCTCTTGGGGGGCCATTACCGCAGCCAGCTTCAGTTTTCCTGGGAAAGTCTGGAAACTGCAAAAAACGCCCGCCGCTCTTTGACGGAGCGTATCCGGGCCCTGGCCCTTAAAGCCGGGGCGGCGGCTGAGGGCGGCGGGGGCGGGTCTTCCGAATCCTCCGAATCCGGGGTTTCCGGCCGGGGGCTTTCGGACATTTCGGACAAGGCCAGGGGCTACCTGGCGGCCTTTGACAAGGCCCTGGGGGACGATCTTTCCAGTCCCCGGGCTTTGGCGGAACTGTGGGGGCTTATCCGGGACCCGGAGGTTGAGGCGGGGGATGCCCTGGCCGGCGCCCTTGACATGGACCGGGCGCTGGGCTTGAGGCTGGCCGATGCTGTCCGCGATGCGGGACAGGGGGGGGAAGATCCCGGTCTGGAACAGGAAATAGCAATGCTGATAGGCGAAAGGACGGAGGCAAAAAAGGCGAGGGACTATGCAAGGGCGGATAGCATACGGGCGGGTCTTAAAGAGCGGGGAATCCTGTTGGAGGATGGCCCGGGGGGGACGGTATGGCGGAGAGTCCCCGGATGGACTGTTCCCCGGGCGTAGGCCGTTCCGGGCTGTAACAAACAAGGGAAACAGGTTGTTTACAATATGGATAACAAAGCTCCGGGACCGGATTTCCGCAAGCTCTACGACACGGTATTTCCCATTTTGTTCCGTGTTGCCTATCGTATTGCCGCCAGTGAGGAGGCGGCGGAGGATCTGTGCCAGGAGGCATTCTTTCGTCTCTATGAAAAAAACATGGTATTCCCTAACCCGGAGGAGGCTAAATACTGGCTTATCCGGGTAGTTAAAAATGCATCGTTAAATTACGCAAAACGCAAGGAACGGGAACGGAAGGCCTATCAACGGGCCTTTCGTGAGGATACCCGGGAAATTGAAAACGGGGAGGGGCTTCTTCTTAAAAAAGAAACCCGGCAGGAGGTCCAGGAAGCCATGAAAAAGCTGCCGGAAAACCTCCGCATAGTGTTGATCTTAAAAGAGTATGGCGAGATGAACTACAAGGATATTGGCCGTACGTTGGGAATAAGCGAGGGGAATGTCAAGGTCCGGGTTTTTAGGGCCCGGGAGCGGCTTTCTGTTATTTTGGAAACGGTAGAACAGCACCAGAGTGCTGAAAAACGTCCAGGGAAGGATGGTTTACATGTGCCCTGATCGTCAAATTCTTTCACTGTATCTGGATGGGGAATTACCCTCACCCTGGAAGGAAAAGATGGAGGCCCACTTGGACTCCTGCCCCGCGTGCCGGGATCGTATTGAATCCTGGAAACGAATTTCCGGGGAACTGCGGGTTGATGTTGATCCGCTCCGGGCAGAACGGGTATGGGAGCGTATTGGCGGCCGGATTGCCGCCGCGGAGGCGCTCCCGGTCCCGGTCCCGGTCCCGGAAAAAACGGTCCGGGAAGCGCCGCTTATCTCCGGCGCAGGCCGGAGACTGCCGGCGCTGTGGTACCGCCGGGTGAGTCTGCCCTTCCCCGCCGCAGCGGCGCTGGGGGCTACGGCGGCGGCCCTGGTGCTGTTCTTCGGTTCCTTCTGGTTCAGATCGTTTACCGGAGGAGGGCCGGTTCCGGTTTCCGCTTCGCCGGCGATTGCCCTGGAAGCCGCGGGAATTGATATGGAACTGAGCGATATTCGTCCGGCCGGTGATGTATCGGGACTGTTCCAGTACCTGGGAGACACGGATTCAAACGATACTGTTTATATCCGTCTTCCGGAAAGCCGGAGTTTTCAAAGGGCCGGTGAACCAACGATTATCCGGGCCGCGGATTATACCCCAAGAAGGTTCCAAAAATGATCTGTCCCCTGCGCCCCCGGCGCGGTTTTTTAGGGGGTATTCTGTTCTTTGCAGCCCTGGGCGCCGGTTTTGGTCAGGAGCCTTCGCTGGAGGATCTGCTGCCGGGGCTTAGGGAACGGGCGGTTATTCTGGAAATTATTTCCCGGGTGGTGGACCGGAATCAACAGGTGGTCTGGAATTCGGTTGATTCCAAGGTGACCCTCCCGGGAAAACCGGTAAGGATAAACATGGTGGGGACCAATGTACTTATAGCCCTCCAGTTTACGTTCTTCTTCAGGCCCGGATTCAACAGTGTCCTGGTGGCCCAGGGGCAAATCTGGGTGGACGTGCCCGACGAGGGTATCCGTTATCAGACTACGCTGCAAACCATACCAATAGAAATTGGGGAGCCGATATTTTTCTTCCCCCTGGGTTCCCCCGATTCCCCGGAAGAGACACGGATAGAACTGGAACTGGAGATCCGGCCCTACGGGGAGATGGAACAAGATGCCTCGCCCTGGGATCGGGGCCGGAGGGATCCCGGTAGAATCCTTCCGGGGGCGGGGGATTCGGGAAACGGGACGGGAGAATCCGAATAAGCAATGAAGGGGTGTCTCCGCGGGTCCGGGGAAATGTTTCTATTCTACAACCGGACTCTGAAAGGGCGGATTCTTTTTTTTCTGCCCTGTCTGTTACTGTGCCTGCTGTTTTCCTGCGAAAAAAAAATTCCCGTTGTCTACAGTCTTGATCCCTCCATCGGCATGCTGGGGGAACTGCTTAACATTCAGGGGGAGTCTTTTGGGGAAGAACGGGGGGAATCCTATGTCAGCATCGCCGGGATTCCCCCTACCGGTTCTTCCTATGTCCACTGGGAGGATACCCGGATCACGCTGCGGCTTCCTGAATTTGGTGATTCCGGCCTGGTCCGGGTTCATGTGGGGGACAAACGGAGCAATGCGCTGCTCTTTTCCAACCGGGCAACCATGCCGGCCCCGGTCGAAGGGGAAGACTTTGGCATTGGTCCCCGGGTCGGCGCCATTGAGCCTGCTTCCGCCCCGATAGGGGCCTTGGTATCCATTGTCGGGAGCGGTTTCGGCAGTTCCCGGGAACAAAGCGGTGTTTTCTTTTCCTGGGACGCGGAGGCTGTTCCGGGAACCCCGGCGGAAAACCGGAGTCCCGGTTTTATCGGGGTGTTTGAGGCCGATCTGGGCTACGATCTGTGGACCGATCGGGAGATCCGGGTCCGGGTTCCCGATGGGGCGGTAAGCGGAAACGTGGAGATCCGGACTCCCCGGGGCAACTCCCGGCCGGTTTTTTTTGAGGTCTCCGGCAAGCCCGGAACCAAGGTGTTCCGAAACAAACGGAGCTATACCTTTAGCTATCCGGTGCAGGTTCGGATACAGGACGCCTCCGTGCCCAATACACTGTACCTCTGGGTACCCCGGCCCGCGGTCTCCGCTTCTCAGCGGAATCCCGAATTGCTTTCCCGCAATGTGGAGAGTTTTGTAGAAGACCACCGGGGGACCAACCTGTTCCGGCTTGTGGACCTTGCCGCGGGTTCCAGGGTGGCCCTTGATCAGATCTGGCTGGTGGAGGTATACGCCCAGGAAACGAATCTGCGGTACCAGCAGATCAGACAGGATACCTCCTCCCCCATTTACGCCGCATATACCCAGGCCACCGCCCTGATTCCCGCGGATGACAGGCGGATCGCCGCGCTGGGGGAACGGATCTACGGACGGGAGAGGAATCCCTATCTGAAGGCGCAGCGAATCTACGAATGGCTGGTCAACGGGGGGAACATCGGCCTTTCCGTCGGCGGCGCGGAGGACGGCGGGGTTCTGGAAGCCCTGGAACAGGGGCGTTTCGATTCGTATACTGCATCCTTGCTTTTCTGCGCGCTGGCCCGTTCGGGGGGGGTCCCTGCCATTCCGGTTTCCGGGGTTCTGATCAGCCGGGGGCAGACTCTGAAGCACTACTGGGCGGAATTCTGGATCGACGGCTTCGGCTGGGTTCCCCTGGACCCGGCTCTGGGGGCCGGGGCCGCGCCCGGGGACTTTGAGCTGAGGGAAAATGCAAAATCCTGGTATTTCGGCAACCTTGACAACCAGCGGATCGCCTTTTCCCGGGGGCAAAATCCGCTGTCTCCCATGGATCCCCGGGGCAGAACCGTGGTCCGGGGGCGGGAACTGCAGAATCTCTGGGAAGAAGCGGTAGGGGGATTGAGATCCTATTCATCCCTGTGGGGGGATGTAACGATCACCGGTACCTATGCCCATTAGGAGAAGGAACTATGTTGACGGTTATTTCGTTGGGGGGTTCCATTGTGGCCCCCGATGGGGTGGATGAGGACTATCTGCGGGAACTGCTGTCGCTGGTGAACCGTTTGCTGTCGGAGGATGATGAACGGCGCTTTATCTTTGTGGTGGGGGGCGGCGGCCCGGCCCGTTCCTGGCAGAGGGCTTACCGGAATGTGGTGCAGCATTTTTCCAATGATGAGGCGGACTGGATCGGCGTCATGGCAACCAGGCTCAACGCCCAGCTTATCAAGGCGCTGATGGCCGGTTGGTGTTCCGAGGATGTGGTGATCGATCCTTCCCGGGCGGATTCGTTTACCGGCAGGGTGCTGGTGGCCGCGGGCTGGAAGCCCGGATTTTCCTCGGACTACGACGCGGTGGTCCTGGCGGAGAGGTTCAACGCGGCGGTGGTGATCAACCTTTCCAATATCGAACAGGTCTACACCGCCGACCCCCGTATCGATCCCGGCGCAAAGCCCATTGAGGCTATAGGCTGGACGGATTTTATCCGCCTGGTGGGGGATGAGTGGACGCCGGGGAAAAACGTTCCCTTTGACCCGGTGGCAAGCCGCCATGCGGCCAGGCTCGGCCTAAAGGTACTCTGCGCGGCGGGGAAAAACCTGGCCAACCTGGAAAAGATCCTCCGGGGAGGGGATTTTGTGGGAACTACCATCGGGTGAGGCTGTGGGGGCATAATCAGCCTTGTACTGTAGCGGCTATTTTTTCTTCCACCAGTTCGCCAATAATTTGGGCAGGGGCCCTATGTGTTGCCAGAGCGCGGGTCAGAATATAGTCCGCCGCAACGGGATTCAACACATTGAGCAGCTCCCGTTGGCGGATAAAAACATCGGGCTTAGTGAAGTCAACCCTCGGAGTAACGCGGGTCAATTCTTCGTCCAGTGCATCCGCTTCTTCTTCTGTCATATATGCCATCTTTTCCTCCTACACAAGGGTATCTTTTCCCGGCGGTGAAAACCCTTTTCGGCATTTCATCGCATGAAATACATTCACTCTCTCATCGTCAATTCGGTTATACATAACTTCAATAGGGTTGCCATGGGTATCAAAACCTATGAGCAGATATTTGTTTGTATAGTCTTCCAGAAGGCCGTTACGGATAGGGTGCAGGAAGGCCCATTCAATATCGGCTCTGATAATGCCATGCTTGAAGGCCGACTGATTATAAATAATACCCATATCCATGAGTAAAGTGTAGTCATCATCGGAAGCATCGGCAATACATACACGGACGAATGTCAACGCATGGGCGCCCGGCGCCTTTGTGTTTACCGGTCTAGTTGTTGACGCTTTCCAGAGAGCGGGCGATGGCGATGATCCGATCCGCGACTTCCCGGGGGGGCAGTTTGCTCAAATGGGCAAGGTACAGATCACGTTTGTCGTTGTTGACGTAGGAGTCAAGGGACGGCCAGGATATATCAGCAATTCCGAATTTAATCATCCGGGGCATACTCCTTTCCGTATAACATTTCGGAAATCAGAACTTGCATGGTTTTTCCGCATAAATTAGGATGAATGTCAAATATGGAGGTAACCATGCCAAAGATGCGGATTTTTTATGATTATGAATGTCCTTTCTGCAAGCGGGGATATGAATACCTGGAGGAATTCATCGGGGACCACCCGGAGATTGAAATTGAGTGGCGGCCTATTGAGTCCCATCCCCGGCCGGAGGATCATCCGCCCCATACTGATCTGGCCTGCCAGAGCTATTACGTCGCCCGGGAACTGGGCCTTGATATGGCCAAATTCCACGCCGCCATGTTTCAGGCCGTGGCGATAGAACGGCAGGATGTGGAGCGGGCCGATGTTCTTTGTCATATTCTGAAAGACTTGGCGGACCCCGGTAAATTCAAAGTCATTCTGGAATCGGGAAAATATGCCAAACAGGTTGATGAAAACAACGATCTGGCCTACGAAAAAAGCGGCGTCTGGTTTGTCCCTGCCTTTAGGATGGACACCGCGGGCGGCGAAAAAAAACTTGACGCCCAGGGCGGCGCGGGCGTAAGCCGGGAAGCGGTCCGGGACTTTCT
>JAISFT010000076.1 GCA_031263435.1 Treponema sp.
GTTAATATCGTCGAATCGAACCTGCGGTTCGCGGTCGAAATTCGTTCAGAAAAACCGGTGATGAGAAACCGGTGACTGACACCGTTTTTCCACGCAAGGGATTGAAGCGGATCGGGGCCGCATCTGCGGGCCCGGGACACCGGGGTCGGACCCCGTCCGCGGCGAATGCGCCGGAGACGGCGCCCGGCTCTATATATGGGGCCTGGGGTCAGACCTCACCCCCCACGTATGGGGCCGATTTTTAGCGGGGGGTCGGGGACCTTCGGTCCCTTGGCTCCCCGGCGAGGCAGCGGCAGGGATGCCGGGTAATTTGCTTCGCAAATTACCTTGGAGTTTCGCGGCAAACCGCGAAATTCCGTAAAATGAAAACCGCAACGCGGTTTTCATTCGCGCAAGGGATTGGAGGGGTGCGCGGCCCCGAAGGGGACGCGCAGACCCGCCGCAGGCGGGGCCGGAGCGATAGCGGAGCCCCGGAAAGCCCGGTTTCCGGCCTGGAGGGCCGGAAATGCGCCCTGTTCCTTGCTTAGTCCTTGAAATCTTCATTTAATCCCGATTATGATACCTTTGAAGTGCGGGAAAACCCGGCTTGCAAAGGAGCGGACAGGATGGCGAAATATCCTTTTGAAACGATAGAACCGAAATGGCAGCGGTATTGGGAAGAGCATAAGGTCTTCAAAGCCCTGGAGGACCCCCGGATTCCCAAGGAGAAGCGCCGCTATGTGCTGGATATGTTCCCTTCTCCTTCTGCCCAGGGGCTCCACGTGGGGCATCCCGAGGGGTATACGGCTACGGACATTTACTGCCGTTACCTCAGGATGAACGGGTATAACGTCCTGCATCCAATGGGGTTTGACGCCTTCGGGCTTCCCGCGGAGAACTACGCCATCAAGACGGGGACCCACCCGGCAATAACGACCGCGGCGAATATCGGCAAGTTCCGTACCCAGATCAAGGCCCTGGGGTTTTCCTATGACTGGGACCGGGAGGTGGACACCTCAAGCCCGGAGTATTACCGGTGGACCCAGTGGATTTTCCTCAAGCTCTTTGAAAAGGGTCTGGCTTATGAGTCGGAGAGCCCTATCAACTGGTGTCCTTCCTGCAAGACCGGCCTTGCCAACGAGGAGGTGAAGGACGGGCTTTGCGAGCGCTGTGGGACCCGGGTAACGAGGAAGCGCATACGCCAGTGGATACTGAAGATCACCGCCTACGCAGAGCGGCTTCTCGCGGACCTGGACGGCCTTGACTGGCCCGAGCCGGTGAAGCTCATGCAGCGGAACTGGATTGGCCGCTCGGAAGGGGCCAACGTGGTGTTCAAAATCGAGGGTTTTGACGGCGAGCTTAAAATATACACCACGAGGCCGGACACGCTTTTCGGCGTTACCTACATGGTCTTGTCGCCGGAACATTCCCTGGTGGAGAAGATCACGACCGCGGGGCAAAGGGCTGCGGTCGCCGCGTACCGGGAGTCTGCCGCACGGAAAAGCGATCTGGAGCGGACCGACCTTGCGCGGGAAAAGACGGGCGTTTTCTCCGGCGCTTACGCGATAAACCCGATGAACGGGGCGAAGATCCCCATTTGGGTGGCGGATTACGTCCTCATCTCCTACGGGACCGGGGCCATCATGGCCGTGCCGGCCCACGACGAGCGGGACTGGGATTTCGCCAAAACCTTCGACCTTCCCATCATACCGGTGGTGTCCCCCACACCCCCCGGCGCCGGTTCGCCAAAAGCGGCGGGCGGCCCCCCCGCTGAGGTTACGACCGCGGATGGTTGGGCGATCAATTCCGGGGAGTTCAGCGGGCTGCCCACCAATGAGGCGATGGCCAGGATCACGGCCTCCCTGGAAGAGCGGGGTATAGGCCAAAAAACGGTGAACTACAAGCTCCGGGACTGGATCTTCAGCCGGCAGCGGTACTGGGGGGAGCCCATCCCCCTCGTTCACTGCGAAAAGTGCGGCACGGTCGCCGTGCCTGAAAGCGAGCTCCCCCTGAAGCTGCCGGAAGTGGCGTCTTACGTGCCCACGGGGACCGGGGAATCGCCCCTGGCGGCAATCCACGACTGGGTGAACACCGCCTGCCCTCGATGCGGCGGGCCGGCCAAGAGGGAAACCAACACCATGCCCCAGTGGGCGGGGTCCTGCTGGTATTACCTTCGCTACATGGACCCCCGCAACGACAGGGCCTTTGCCGCCAAAGAAGCGGTGGACTACTGGTCGCCGGTGGATCTCTACGTGGGCGGCACGGAACACGCGGTGCTGCACCTCCTCTACGCGCGGTTCTGGCACAAGGTTCTCTACGATTTGGGTCTGGTGAACGGCCCCGAGCCCTTCCAGCGCCTGGTGAACCAGGGCATGATCCTGGGGGAAGACAACCAGAAGATGAGCAAGAGCCGGGGGAATGTGATCAACCCGGACGACATCATCCTCAACTACGGGGCGGATTCCATGCGGATCTACGAGATGTTCATGGGCCCCCTGGAGGTGAGCAAGCCCTGGATCACCGCCGGGCTCGTGGGGGTGTCCCGGTTTCTGGAGCGGCTGTGGGCAATCGGCGAAAAATGGAGCGCCAAGCCCGATTCCCCGGACGCGGCGGCGGGCGATGAGCTTGTCCGGCTGCTTCACAAAACCATCCGGAAGGTGAGCGCGGATACGGCGGCCCTCAACTTCAACACCGCCATCAGTCAGATGATGGTCTACTCCAACGAGCTTGCAAAACTTGAGGTCATTCCCCGTTCACTCTGGGAGCCCCTGGTGATCATGGTGAGCGCCTACGCGCCTCATCTGGGGGAGGAGCTCTGGGAACAGCTCGGCCGCACGGAATCGGTGTCCGGGGCGCCCTGGCCCGCCTGGGATGAGGCCCTCGCGGCGGACAGCGAAGCGACCGTGGTGGTTCAGGTAAACGGAAAGATACGGGATAAATTCGTCGCTCCGGTGGGAACCCCCAAGGAGGAGCTTGAAAAAAAGGCGCGGTCCCTGCCGGGGGTTCGCAAGTGGACGGACGGACATACCGTTGTCAAGGTTATTGCCGTACCGGGTAAACTCGTGAATATCGTGGTGAAGTGAGCTTGTTCCAAAACCCGGTTGGTTTTGGACAAGCTCCGGGAAAAACCGGTCAAAAGCCCGTTTTTTCCACTAAATTCAAGGATAACACGGCAGCCTGAGAATACCATCTTTGCTTCAATATTGCTCGTCTGTCCCGGGCAGGCGGGTTTTTATGGTTTTTTGTTTCCGTTCAGGCGGTATTT
The DNA here is from genome assembly GCA_031263435.1 of Treponema sp. Next base: position 3,245 of record JAISFT010000076.1, read on the forward strand.
GTTTTTGCTTTGCAAGTTCACGGATCCTGGAGAGGATAAGCGTTCTGTTTTCCTTGGAAAGCCGGTAATACCCCACCTGCAGCATAGCGATCTCTTTTCGGCTGATCACGATTCATCTCCTTTTTTAGTTTGCTATAAGGGCGATCATAATTCTACATAGAAATCTTGTCAACTATTTTTTTCGCCCTCACCGGCATTGGGAGGGAATCTGGTAAATTCTTCGGATTTTTACTATAATTGATTAATGGCTTCCGATAGAGTGATAGCGCCGGTAAATCAGCGTGTCCGGCAGATCCGTAACGCACTCGAACTCTCTCAGGCGAAGTTTGCGATGGTTATTTCTATATCCAAAGGTTATATCGCGGACGTGGAAATAGGCGTCCGTAAAGTTAATGACAGGATCATCAAACTGATATGTACTTCTTTCAATGTGAACGACTGCTGGCTCCGAAACGGAGAAGGTGAAATGTTTAGTGAAAATCCGGCCAAGGGCTATACCAAACTGATGAGTTTTTACCGGGAGCTTGACAGCGAGTATCAGGAATTTATCATGAACCAGATCATCCAGCTTCTTGATATTCAGGCCCGGCACAAAAAAACCTGCGACAAGGTTCTGTAGAATACTTTTTCTGTTCCTATCCCTTTCTGATATACAGCGGGACTGAAGTTAATTCCTTGTCGTCAATGTACAACACAAAATTTACCACTCCGCTGTTTCTGAACTGCAGGTTTGAAATCGTAAACACCA
>JAISFT010000092.1 GCA_031263435.1 Treponema sp.
GAAGCGCCGCCTGTATCTCCAACCCCTGGTCCGGGGAGGGGGTCCCCTACGGCTGGCTCCTCTGTTCCATCGCGGCGGAGGAGGCGGGCCGGGCCATGAAGGACGGCGGCTTCCCCGGCATCGATGCCCTGTGGAACGTCAACACCCGGTACATCGAACAGCAGGGGGCCCTCTTTGCCAAGAACCTGGCCATGCTCTGCCCCGCCACCCGCTGCACCGAGGCGGAAAACGACTACGAGTTTAAGCACAGCATCGTCTACGAGGATGACGATGAAAAGGGCCGGGGGAACCTGCTCCTTAAACTCCTGGGGGGATTTTTCTCCGGCGGCCTTTCCCCCGCGGCCCTGGGCAGCCTCCTTACCGCCTCCTCCATCGGGGAAAAAGTGTACCGCCACTACCTGGCCTTTCCCCGGAGCCCCGCGGGCCTTGCCCCCTGGGCCGCCCGGGCGGATCTCCTGTGGCAAAAGGCCGGCAGCATGGCGGACTACGCGGAACAGGACCTGGCGCAGATGCTCCGGGAAACAACATAAAAGGTGCAATATATGAATAACCGTAACAGCGGCGGGAACACCGCAAAGACAACGAATAGCGCAAGCATTGAGGCTTCAAGTATTGAGGAGCTGTACCGCGAGATCACCGGGGCCGCCCACTGCGTGGCCCTGACCGGCGCAGGGGTAAGCACCCTTTCGGGAATCCGGGATTTCCGGGGGAAGAACGGCCTCTACAACGACATGGACGCGGAGAAGATCTTCGATATCGACTACTTTCTGCAGGACCCGTCCTTTTACTACCGGTCCGCCGGCTCCTTTATCTACAACATCGACGAAAAGGAACCCTCGGTGGTCCACACCTGCCTGGGGGAGCTGGAACGCCGGGGCTTCCTTAAGGCCCTGATCACCCAGAACATCGACCTGCTGCACCAGTAGTGCGGTTCCCGGCATGTGATCGAAGTCCACGGCTCCCCCCGGGTCCACTACTGCCTGCGCTGCCCCGGTATCCGCATGAATTTTGAGGAAGCCGCCGCCATCGTCCGCGCCGGGGGCCTTCCCAAGTGCCCAAAGTGCGGCGGGGTCCTTAAACCGGCCGTCACGTTTTTCGGCGAAAGTCTCCCCATAGAGGCCCTGCAGGAAGCCATGAAAGAGGCCCAGGCCGCGGACCTTATGCTGGTCTTGGGCACCAGCCTTATCGTGAACCCCGCCGCGTCCCTGCCCCGCGACACCCTGCGGAACGGCGGCAGGGTGATCATCGTCAACAACATGCCCACCCCCCTGGATTCCCTGGCCCACCGGCGCTTTGAGGACCTGGGCGAAGTTTTTGAGGGGCTGACCGCGCTGCTAAATAGGCTATAATAAACAATGAAGGAGATCGAAATGCATAGCCCTGTTCCCCCCCAAGGTCCTGCCTGCTGGGAGGGCTGCCATTTTATCGGCAACCCCTCGATAGATGAAGCGGCATCGCCGTTCTTCCTCCGGAATTTTCATTTGCCGGAAGAACCCCTGTCCGGTACGGTGTTTCTCTGCGGCCTCGGGTACCACGAACTGTACCTTAACGATACCAAAGTTGGGGACGACTTCCTGTGTCCCCCCCAATCCATCTACGATAGAACCGTTTATTACAACACCTACGATGTCGGCTCCCTGCTCAAGCGCGGGGATAACGTCCTATACGTGCTGCTGGGGAACGGCCTCTACAACTGCGAGATAAAGACCTGGGATTATGAAAAAGCGGCCTGGAAGGATAAACCCAAGTTGCTGCTCTACGCGGATATTCTGCTGCGCCAGGGTAAGCGGGTGAAGCTTCAGAGCGATCGCAGCTTCCAAACCGGGGAAAGTCCCATAACTTACAATACCTTCTACGGCGGCGAGACCCAGGACTACACCAGGGCAGATCCCTCCCGGCCGGGGACCTTTTTCAAACTGGGCGATTCCCCTCTGCAGAACGCGGCAATAGTAAAAAGCCCCGGGGGTATACTCCGCCCCTTCCCCGAACCCCATGTCAGGGAGCATCTGACATACCGGCCCCTTAAACCCGCGGATTCCCCCATCCCTTTGGGGAAAAAAGTGGTCTTCGATTTCGGACAGAATATGGCCGGCTGGGCCCATGTCGACGCGGAAGCAGCGGGCAGAACCCGCTTTACACTCCGCTACGGGGAAACCCTGGACAGCGCCGGGGGCCTGGACACTACCCGCATTGCCCCCTTTGTGGAGGGGGGCCGCTTCCAGACCGACGAGTATATTCTGGACGCCGCCCACCCCATCCGTGACGGGCGCCCCCATTTTACCTACTACGGTTTCAGGTATGTGGAGTTGTCCGTTGAGGAGGGGGAACTTAGCGCCTTCGACATCCGGGCCCGTACCCTGAATTCCGATCTCCGGCGGATTGGGAACTTCGACTCCTCCGATACCTATGTGAACCGCATCTACGACGCGGGGCAAAAGGCAAGCCTGTCGAATCTGGTGAATATTCCCACCGACTGCCCCCACCGGGAAAAGAACGGCTGGACCGGGGACGCGGCCCTTTCCGCAGAGCAGATGTGCCTCAACCTCGACATGACGGAACTGTACCGCCGCTGGCTGCGGGATATCCGGGATGCCCAGCGTCCCTCCGGGCAGCTCCCGGGGATTGTCCCCACCGGCGGCTGGGGTTTCCGCTGGGGTTCGGGGCCGGTCTGGGACAGCGCGCTTTTTGAACTGCCCCTGGCGGTTTATACCTGTTACGGCGATCCTTCGCTGCTGCTGGAAAACCAGGATGCCATGAAGCGGTACCTGGATTTCTGCGCTTCCATGGCGGATGATTATATAGTGGAATTCGGCCTGGGGGACTGGTGCCCCCCCACCGGCGGCGCGGACGGTCATCTCTGCCCCATTGCGGTAAGCGACACCGCCACCTATTTCAAGCTGGTAACGATCATGGCCCGGACCATGTCAATCGCCGGAGACAAGGCCGGGCGGTATTACTACGACAGGCTGGCCGCCCGCATCAAGGATTCCTTTAACCGCCATTTTGTAAACCCCGGCGCGGACCCTTGCAATGCGAACCTTCGCAGCGCAGACCCCCGCAACGCAGACCCTCCCGCTGCGGGCCGCACTATGAATCTTCTTACCGGCGTCAGCCAGACCGGACTGGCTATGGCCCTGTGCCTGGGCCTGGTTGAAGGGGACGCCGCCCGCAAAGCCCTGGACAGACTCTGCGCCCTGGTAGAGGAGTGCGGCGGCCACCTTGACTTTGGTATTCTGGGGGCCAGGTATGTTTTTGAGGCCCTTTCCCTTTACGGCCGCGGACAGACGGCCCTGGATATAATCCTGAAGGAAGGTTTCCCCAGCTACCGCCACTGGATCGACGACGGCATAACTACCCTGGCGGAAACCTGGGATCGCAGCAGTTCCGACAACCACCACATGTTCAGCGATGTATGCCGCTGGTTCATCCGCTTTGTGGCCGGCCTCGACAGGGCGGATTTTTACAACCGGACCATCGTCTTTCGCCCGGACTTTCCCCTCCCGCTCAACCACGCAGAAGCTTCCACCGGGTCCGGCGCGGGCAATTTTTCCTGCCGCTGGGAACGGCGTCCCAACGGTTTTATTTTTACCTGCACAGCGCCGGAAGATTTTTCGGTTACCCTGGCCCCCGCGGGGCAGGGCTGGAATATCACCCCGCCGGAGGAAGAGGCCGGGCAGGACGGCCATATCCGGCGGAAATATGTTATCACGACAGGAGAATCATGATGGGTATACATCCCACAACAAAACAATTGGCCTTTATGGATTGGGAATTCGGCGTATTTTTTCATTTTGGTATCCGCACCTTTTACCAGGGACACAAAGATTGGGACATGAAGGCAATGCCCCTGGCGGGCTTTAATCCCCCGGCCCTGGATTGTGGCCAGTGGATCGCCGTATCCAAAGCCGCGGGGGCCCGCTATGCCATCCTGGTATGCAAGCACCATGACGGGTTTGCCAACTGGCCCTCCCGGTATACCGATTATTCCGTGGCAAACACCCCCTGGAAAAACGGCAGGGGTGATGTGGTTCGGGAATTTACCGATGCCTGCCGGGCCCAGGGCTTGAAGATCGGTCTGTACTATTCCCCCGCGGAATTCGGATCCAAAGACAAGGCCGGGAAGGACTACGACAACTATTTTATCAACCAGGTAAGCGAACTCCTGGGAAACTACGGGGCCATTGATTACCTGTGGTTTGACGGCTGCGGATCGGAGGATCATCAGTACGATACGGAGCGGATCGTCGCGGTGATCCGTAAACTCCAGCCGGACATTCTGCTGTTCAACATGTGGGACCCCGACACCCGCTGGGTGGGCAACGAGTCGGGCTATGCCCACAGTCCCAACAGAAACTGTGTGGGTTCCCTGGATTTTTCGGTACAGACGGAAATAAAAAACGATCTGGGGGAAAAGCGTTTTCTGCCGGTGGAGTGCGATTTCAGGATGAGACTCCACAACTGGTTCTACAGTGATGATGATGAACATACGGTGAAGAGTCTGGAAGAACTCCTGGGGATCTACTACTACTCCGTCGGCCGGGGCGCGAATCTGCTGATCAACATCGGCCCGGACCGGCGGGGCCTCCTGCCGGAGGCCGACGCCCGCCGGCTTGGTGAATTCGGCGCGGAGATCCGGCGGCGTTTTTCCGCGGCCCTCCCCGGCGAATATATCCGGCAGCCCGGCGTTTCCCTGTTTACCACCGAAACCCCCTGCCTGGCCGATCATGTCGTGTTGACCGAATCCCCCGCCTACGATGACCCGGTAGAGAGCTTCGTCATCAAAGCCTATCCCTACTCCTACGGGGAGCCCTTCGTCGTCTACGAAGGGCGGAGCATCGGCCACAAGGCGATCTGCCCCTTTCCCCCCGTCCT
>JAISFT010000159.1 GCA_031263435.1 Treponema sp.
GGCCAGCGGCCCGACACCAGCCAGTAAGGGCTGGTCCTCCGGGCCCCCGCCAGGTCCGTCCCCGCGGCCATAAAGGGCTGTTCGTTGATCTTCACCATCTGGTAGCGGTAAGGGGCTACCCCAATAACATTGGCCTCCGGCAAATAGGACACCGCCTCCCGGGCCGCCTCCCCGCTGATAACGGCCTCGTTGCCCGCGGGGACAAAGATCAGATTGGCCCCGTAGGAACGGAACTCCAGGCCCATTTGCCGGGGAATATCGTAGTAAATGGTAATAAGCCCCGAAAGGATCGTCGCCCCCACGGCCACCGCCAAAAGGGCCACAACCATCCGGGAACGCCGGCGGAGCAGAGAGCTAACCACCATCTTGATGTAGAACCGCTGTTTGTTCATACCTGCCCCTGCCTAGCGGCCATGAAGCACCTCCGCGGGACGCAGAGAGAGGAGCAGCCTGATGGAGGGAATGCTCCCCGCCATGGTGACCAGAAACACCAGCACCGCCACCAGAGGAATAACCACAGGCTTAATATCTATTGAGGAGCTAAACACCGATTGTCCGATAATCTGGGCAAAGCCCAGACCGGCGAAGTAACCGCCCACCCCGCCGGCGATTCCGGTAATCAGGATCTCCGCCAGCACCAGCCGGGAAATGGGGCCGTCATGGGCCCCCACCGCCTTAAGCAGGCCGATCTCACCGGCCCGTTCCATGACGCTGGCGGTTACCAGGTTGGAGATCCCCAGAGCCGAACCGGCAAGGCTCAGAATCGTAATAAGCAGCATCAGAAGCTGGGTCTTTTCCAAAACCACCCCTTCGGATTCCGCCACCTGGCGGATGGGTTTGGAAACCGCATCGGTGATCACCTCGTCGATCTGGTAGCAGATGGCGCTCACATAGGCCGTGCAGTACCAGGTCTCCAGTTCCTTAATCGACAGACTCTTGGGGTCCTGGGCCGCCCGGCGGGCAAGCTCGTTGTCCGGGGTGGTAAGGGCGCTCACCTCCACCCGGCTTACCAGATCCGGCCGGCCGCTTAATTCCTGGGCCGCCCCCAGGGGCATGTAGATCTCCTGGTCCTCATCCCCTCCGGCGTTAAAGATCCCCGCCACGGTAAAATCGCCCTGGCGGCTGCCCAGGCGCAGCGTAACCGTGTCCCCCAGGCCGATGTGGTACCGGGCCGCCACCGTTTCCCCCACCATAACCTGGTTAGTATCGGCGCCGTTCAGCCAGCGGCCTTGCACGTCCCACCAGTTCTTCATATTCCGAATCCCCGTATCCAGGGCTTCCCCGGTGGGCAGTTCCAGGTGGTGGTCAAACCAGGTCCCCACCAGCTTAACTTCGGCCTGTGCCGGGGGGGCCGCCGTGCCGGCGGGGGGAACCAGAGTCGCCCGCAGGTTAAGGTAGGGGGTAAAATCCACAATGTTAAAGGCCCAAAAAATAGTTTTGATATTCCCCAGTTCGGATTCACGCAGGTATTTATCCGATACCCCCGAACCTTCACTAACACCGTAGAGATCGTCCAGCAGGGAAGCCCCCCGGGGCAAAACGTTAATATTCGCGCCGTAGGTTTTTAGTTCCTGGTTTACCTTGTCCCCCACGTCGAGCATCACGTTCAGCATGGCGGTAGCCAGGGAAGAACCCAGGGCAATGGTAAAGGCAACCATCAGCATCTTCTTCCATTGCCTGAACAGGGCGCCCCTGATCATTCTCCAAAACATACACCCCCCTAGGTTTTTCAAGAACACATATCCGTAAGGCGTCTACCTTGCGGATACACTCTATTTAAATCTGGTCCGCTCGTTTTCCAGATGTTCCGTGTTGATTATCATGTTCCCGCTCCGCAGGGTATAGGCCAGGGGTACCGGGTTACAGCCCCCCTTAAAACCGATGGTAGAAATATTCATCACCACATCGCAAAGCCGGCAGATCACCTGGTCCTTCCGTTCGTAATACCCTGTGGGCCCGCAGATGTCGCAGGCGTCAAGACCCACCCCGTAGGCTACCGCGTTCTTTTTTATCACGATAAACCGCATCTCAATACCCTCGGCCGCCGTATAGTTGTAACGGTGCAGATGGCCGTCCTCTATTTTTTCGATGGGAATAACAATTTCCTTGCCGACAATCGTCATAGGTTCCGCGGGGGTAAGCACGACCCCCCGTTCGTTGTAGTTTTTAATAACCGTAAGGGACAGGACCGCCAGGATATACCCCGCCGCCACGGTAACGCTCCGCCGCCGTTCTCTCCGTTTCTCCGCCCGGATCTTCCGGGCCTCCGCGGGATTCCGAAAATCCGTCACCGGGCTCAGGCTTTTGACGAACACGATAAGGGGAATAGCCGCGCTAAGGGCCATACAACCGTACAAAAAAACATCGTGATAATTGATGACCCGCACCAGCATCCTGAACACCCAGCGGGGCACGGAGATAAGCCGCCGGGCCATCAGGAACTGCAAAATGACCGAAAGCTGACTCACCAGGTTTATCACCAGGACGCCGCTCAGCAGTGCCGTAAGCCCGGACAGGGGCAGGGTTTTTGCCGCCTGAAAAAGGGCCAGGCCGCTTATAATCGCCACCAAAAGACCCAGCAGGAACCCAACCAGCCGGTACAGAAAATCCGTACTCAACACGCTTTGCCCGGGCAAAAGAAATTCCGGGGGGTACAGGAATATGGTAGGCAGGGCGTACAACAGCAGCAGGGCCCCCAGGGAAGGATAGACCCAGGAAAGGAGGGTTTCCCGCAGTTCCTTCCGGCGGCGGAAACCCCAGAGAAGGACCAGAAAAAAAATCGTCCAGGGAATTGCCAGCGACAGGACCGCGGTATTGATAAATTCCCGGTTGATATAACGGGTAGTACGCCGCAGTACCGCCACAACCAGGGCCAGAAAGGCGGCGGCGCATCCCCAGACGCCAAGACGGCCCAGCCCTTTCCCGCCGTTGGCGCGGGCCGCTAAAAGGGAATACAGAATAGCGGCGCTTAGTAAATTTTGGATAACCTGGATAAGGTATTTTAGCATGGGGACCTTTTTTCCAAAAAAATAAGAAAGGGAACCACCGCGGCGCCGGCCCCGGTGGTTCCCTCCCGCGAAGGAAATTGCCTTTTTCTACGCTGTTTCTACGATAGGTATCAAACCCGTATCAGGTATCAAACCCGTATCAAGCCCGCAATTTCCCCCGGAACACCCGCACAAACCTCGCGGGGTTTGAATACCCTACCAGACCCGGGGAATAAAATCAAAATCCCATTCCGCCACCAGGGGCTGGGCCCAGAAGCGGCCGGGAACCCCGGTTTCCTGGTCCACATGGAGCAGATAGCCCTGGGATTCCGGATTCTGAATAAGAAAACGAACCTTGTAGGTCCCCGCGCCGTCCAGCTTAAGATTGGCGCCGTAGTGGGGCCCGTCGCTGGCGCTCATGGGCATAAAGGTCCCGTCGGTTGACCAGGAGCCGTCGGTCTTGGAAATTTCGTACCGTACCGTCAGGTAAGGAACAAAGTCCCCCACCCCGTAGCCGATATCGTTTTCCAGGGCGGAAATATCCGCTTCCATGTGCATATCCGCCTGGGCCGCGGGAAGATTGTTCCCCGCCGGCAGCATGTCCACCGGCTGGAAGTACACCCCCGCCACATTCAGGGGACCCAGCTCGATATCGTCCCCGATGGGGAATTCCTCAAAGCCGGCTTCCTCGCCGGGGGCCACCGTACTGGCGGGCCGTGTTCCCTGCCGCTGCCCGCCGGCAAAGGCAAAACCGGCGCACATCACAACCAAAAGAAGTACCATCAGTGTCCTGATTTTCATCGTACATCTCCTTGTATTTTTTTCCCCGGTCTCAAGACCAGGTTTAGTACCAACCTAAAACCTAACGGCGGACCCTTTACAAGCTCCGGGGGTCCCCCGCAAACCGCGCCGCCCCCCTTACAAACACACCCCTAAGCCGCCGCGATCGCCGCTTTTTTCGCGTTCCTGCGGATCTGGATAACAAAGGTGGCGGCGGTAAGGGCCAGCAGCGCGATCTGGGGAATCAAGGTTTCCAGGGTGGGGTAGATCCCCAGAATATCTACCGAACCAAGCCCCTGTACGGGGGTAACCCCAACCACGTTCCCCTCCTGCAGTTCCTTTACCCCGTTGCCGATAAAGGTGACGGACATGACAAAGAGCAGGATGCTGGTGCCCAGGAAAAAGGGCTTCAGGGGCAGCCTGATACTGAGGAAGCGGATAAGGATGTAGATGATCACCAAA
>JAISFT010000275.1 GCA_031263435.1 Treponema sp.
CTTGCGGTGGTTGACGATCCGCAGAGGGGTTCCCTTTTCCTGGGGATAGGCATTGCCTCCGGGCTTGCCATAGCCTTTTCCGCCATTGCCCAGGGCCAGGCGGGCGCCGCCGGCGCGGATGCCACCGCTGAAACCGGCAAGGGCTTTGTCAACTACATGATGATCGTGGGTATCTGCGAAACCGTAGCTATTTTTGCGATGGTCCTTTCGATGATCAGCCTGAGCCTGTAGTTACTTTTGAGGCAGAAAAATGCCATCCGGATCGGCGGCTTTGACCATGTCCGGGCCGTTTATGTAGGCGGTGGGCATCCGGTACTCATCCAGACCATGTGGAAGGACCGGCTTTCCGCCGCGGACCTTGAAGGTCCCGCGGGAGAGGCGGTCCTGGCCCGGATTGATCGTCTGGAGGCTATGGGCTGCGGCCTCCTCCGCTTTGCGGTGCCGGACCTGGCAGCCGCCGAAGTTTTAGGGGAACTGGCCTCCCGGGTCAGCCTTCCCCTGGTGGCGGATATCCATTTCGATTACCGGATTGCCCTCCGGTGCCTTGATTTCCCCATTGCAAAGATCCGTATCAACCCCGGTAATATCGGCGGCCGCGACAAGGTGGCGGCGGTGCTGGAGAAGGCACAGGCAAAAAACCGGCCCATCCGCATCGGGGTTAACGCGGGGAGTCTGCCCCAGGACCTGCGGCGGGACGTGGAGCAGGGGAGGCTGGACCGCCATTCGGCCCTGGTGGAGGCGGCGGTCCGGGAACTGGGTATCTTCCGGGAATTGGGATTCCTTAACGGTATTGTTTCCCTCAAGGCCTCCGGAATATCCGATACTATAAGGGCAAACCGCCTGTTCGCGGAAAGGGAATATTCCCTGGGGGAAGGAACGGTTCCCCTCCACGTGGGGGTTACCGAGGCGGGACCTCTGGTGGCGGGGGTGGTGCGGAATACCGCGGCCCTTTTAAGCCTGTTGGCCGATGGCATCGGCGATACCATCCGGGTTTCCCTTTCGGATACCATGGAAAACGAGCTTATCGCCGGCCGGGAGATCCTGGGGGCCCATGCCGATATCCGGGCTGGGAAGCCGCCGTCGGGGATACGGATCGTATCCTGTCCCCGCTGCGGCAGGAACAGTTTTGACACCCACGGCTTTACCGAAAGGTGTTTGTCCCGGCTCTACAGCCTGCCCGGGAGCGGGACGGTGGCCATTATGGGCTGTGCAGTCAACGGCCCCGGAGAGGCCCGGGATGCGGATCTGGGGATCACCGGCGCGGGGGACAAGGTGCTGATCTTCCGCCGGGGCGCCGTCATCCGGACGGTCCGGGCGGAAGACGCGGAACATGCATTTTTTGAGGAACTGGAAAAATGGCAGGAAGTATTATAGGATTGAATTCGAGGCCCGGGGGTCAGCTTCAACCACCCGGGCTGAGAATTTTATAGGAGTAGTGTGAATGAAGAAGAAATTTCTGTTGTTCTGTCTTGTGGGTTTCCTGGCGATTCCCGCATTTGCAGATCATCCCACTAACAAAATCGGGCTGGGTTTGTTTGCCGGCGGCGGTTTTGGTAGTGTAGCCGGGTTCAACCCCGGTGTTTCCCTGAAATTCCCCAATTTACCGGTTTATTGGGGTATTAATGCCTCTATAGGCGGCGGTACGGTCGGTCTCAGTGTTTCCGGAGATTATTACCTCATCGATCAAAACCTGGTAAAGATCGGTTCTTCCAATCTGGGCTGGTTTCTGGGTCTGGGTGCTTTCACCCATATTTATTTTGGCAATTCCACTTCCTTTGCCTTGGGCGCCCGGCTGCCGATTGGCTTATCATGGCAAATCAACAGGACCTTTGAACTTTTCATGGATGTAGTTCCCGGGATTGGTGTCGGATTTAATCGTGGTTCGCTCTTTTATTTTGTCGGGGCGGGTGAATTGGGGCTGCGGCTCTGGATCTAACGGTTTATTGCGCTTTGCGCATAAAACCGTGTAACAATTCGGGGCTCTTTCAGGACCTTGGTTTTGAAAGGGCCGTCTTGCAGGCGGCTTGAGCCGCCTGCGCCCATGGTTGGGATTTTTGTAACAAAGGGGTTTCGGAGCAGGCAGGTGTTCGGGCCGATAAAGAAAGGCTGTTTGTTGTTCATCCTCTTTCTGCTCCTGACCGTCGCCTACGCCCAGGAAGCGCGGCCGTGGTGGTATATCCTGGAACAGGGGAAGCTACTGTTCCGTCAGGGAGACTACGGCAGCGCCCTCCTGGCTTTTGAAGATGCCCGCCGGCAGCGCTACGACAGGTATGCCGGTATGGAACGGGATCTTATCAATTTTTTGTCCATGCCCGAGGTCCGGGGCATAGGGGATTCCCTTACCATCCTTGAATCGTATATTGCAGAACGGCGTCATGTGGATGTGGAAAAAGCCCTGGGGGAATTGTACTACCAGGTGTCCCGGGAGAGTCTGCAGGATTCCGCGCTCCGGGCCCTGGAGGAACTGGGGAAATACAAGGATTACCCGGAGGCGGAATACTGGATAGGGGAGATCTACCGGGTAGAAGGAGAACTGAACCTGGCCCTGGGACAGTACCGCAAGGCCCTGGCCCAAAGCGCCCTGTTGGAGGATCCGAATTTTGAACTGGAACTGCTTTACAAAACGGCAGATCTCTACCGGATCCGTCAGGAATTCAGGCAGATGGAAGAGACCCTGTTGAAAATCGTAGAGGAGAACAACGTCCGGGGCGAAGCCTGGGATCCCCTCTGGCAGGGGAGTGCGGGGAATTCCGGGAGTTTTGTACGGGATTCCATGTCCCGGACTCTGGAAAATTCAGGCCCGGAGCGCTTCCTTGTGATGTACCGCTACAACAACGGCCTTGTGGAAAGGGCTCACCGTCTTTTGGGCTTTTACTATTATGCCTCCAGCCGTTACAACCGGGCGGCGGAGCATCTCATGTTTGCCTTTCTTATTCAGAATTCCATACTTATCGGGGAAATACAGCGGAGCCGCTACGATTTTGTCTTTGAATCCCTGGAAAACCTGTTGAATTCCCTGCCGCGGGGGGAGGAGCTTTTGGATTACATCGGCCAGGTAGAGTACTACCGCTGCGCCTACTACCTGGGCAGTTCCCTCTACGGCATCGGCAGGGAAGCTTCCGCCCGGATCCTCTGGACATTTCTGGGCGGCCGGCAGCAGATTGGGCAGTGGAGCGGCAGGGCCCTGGCCCAGCTTCAACGCCCCTCATTGGAAACGGCCGTTGAAAATCCCTAAACCCTGCTTCGGACAGGTTGACATGACGCGTTTTTTCGTAGTATCTTAACACCATACTGAATGCCGAATGGCAAGGAGATGAGCAGATGGCCCAGGCCAGTAAAAACTCGCGTACATCCAGCGCCACGCAGAAATTCTTTTGTTCCTGCGGTGGTGAAGTCAGGATGAAGACCCTTTTTGAAAATGGCAAGATTAAGAATGTTGCCGAATGTGAAAAGTGCAAGCGTCTTGAACGCCGTCCCTCGGATTTCAAATAAGAGCGAGTCTGTTGATACATCGGTAACAGGGTTCCTGAACAGTACGGATGGTCAACATAATTCCGGTAAACGCGGAGCGTAAAGGTGTTTATCGTATGTGGAGGGTTTCCTTTTGGCAGCTAAGAGCAGTTCCGCTGAAAAGCGTCATCGTCAGAGTGAAGAGCGCCGGCTTCGGAATAAATCGGCAAAAAGCGCGGTAAGAACCAGCGCCAAAAAGTTTATTACACTGGCCCGGAAAAAGGATGTGGCGGAGGCGGAGGCGGCGCTTAGGGATATGATCAAGAAGCTCGACACCGCCGCCGGAAAGGGAATCATCAAAAAGAACACCGCCGCCCGGAAAAAATCCCGGATGCAGCGGTTTTTTAATTCAATAAAAGCCGCCCAGTGATCGGGCCCTGCCGGTAATGCGGACATTATTGGCAGCCCTTTCCGAAACGATTCCCGGGCTGTGTATGCGGCATGGTGGAACGTGATGGCGGTTGAAAAGTATACCAAAGCGGCCATTGTCGACTCCCTGTTAAAAAAAACCGGAATAAGCCGGAAAGACGTTCGAACGGTTGTTGATTTATTTATTGATGAAATAAAAGAAGCGCTGATGCAGAATTCGGCTATTGAATTAAGGGGTTTTGGTACTTTTGAGGTCAAGCTCCGCAAAGGCCGATTGGGGGCCCGAAACCCCCGAACCGGGGAGGAAGTAATGGTTACTTCCCACGGCACCGCAATTTTCAGGCCGGGCCGGGAATTAAAACAAGCTGTTTGGAATATAGGGCAGGCCGGGCCTGCCGATACGCAGGCCGCAGTGGACAATCATGAATCTGATTAAAAATTCAAGGACAAAAAGATTCGCTGTTAACCTGGGGCTTGCAGTCTTAGGGATGGTTCTTTTCGCCCTTTCCTTCCCCAACCTGCTGGTGGAAAGGGGCCTTTTCTTTGTGGCATGGATCGCCTGGGTTCCGGTTTTTCTGCTGGTTAGCCGTGTAAGCCTTCCTGGATCGATCTTTTGGGGCGCCCTCTACGGTTATGGGGCCTACAGTATATTTAATTATTGGATGGGCGCCTTTCACCCCATGGCAGGACTCGTTATCAATGCCATCGCCGTGGTATACTTGGCGGTCACTTTTTTCCTTCTTAAATTGGCGGAACTGCTCTTCCGGCGCCGTTTTTACCTGGTCCAATGGGGTATCTGGCTGGCCTATGAATACCTGCGGACCAAGGGCTTTCTGACCTACCCCTATGGAATTTCCGGCTATTCCCAGTGGGAGTTTATTCCCCTCATCCAGATAGCCGGTCTTGCGGGGGTGTGGGCGGTGTCCGCCCTGGTGGTGTTCCCTTCCGCCTGGCTGGGCGCCGCACTGAGGGGGATCAACCATTGGAAGGCAATACCGGGAGCCATTGCCGGTTTTTTCCGCCGGGAGCGTATAAGCGCCGTCTCCTGGCTTGTCTGTGTGGGCCTCTCCCTTGGCTACGGAATCGTTTCCCTGGGGGGCTATGACGATGCGCCCCTTGTCCGAATCGCCCTGATCCAGCACAACACCGATCCCTGGCGGGGGGATATGGACGAATACCGGCAGAATTTCCGGGTCCTCAGCCGCCTTTCTGATGAGGCCCTGCGGGCCGATCCAAAGCCCGACATGGTGGTTTGGTCGGAAACCGCCTTTGTTCCCCGGATCTACTGGCACAGCGTCTACCGGGATGAACAGGAATCCTGGGAACTGGTCCGGGAACTCCTGGCCTACCTTTCCCGGCAGGAAGTTCCGTTTGTCCTGGGAAACGACGATGCCCGTATCGAGGGAGACGGCCGGGGAGGCTGGAAGCGGGTGGACTACAACGCGGTTTTACTTTTTGAGGAGGGGGAGATCAGCAGCCTGTACCGTAAGCTCCATTTGGTACCCTTTACCGAGTATTTCCCCTACCAGCGGCAATTTCCCTGGATCTACAATGCCCTGGTCGCCACCGACACCCATTTTTGGGAAAGGGGGAAGGAGGCGACGGTTTTTTCCGTCCCCATTCCCCGTTCCGGCGGCCCCGGTACCCTGAAATTTTCCACCCCCATCTGTTTTGAGGATAGCTTTGGCTATTTAAGCCGGGAATTTGTACGGAACGGGGCGGAACTTATCGTGAATCTAACCAATGACGCGTGGTCCCACAGCCTCCCCTCCCAGAATCAGCACCTGGGCATGGCGGTTTTCCGGGCCGTAGAGAATCGCCGTTCCATGGTTCGTTCCACTGCCTCCGGTCAGACCTGTAGTATAAACCCCAATGGCCGTGTTATTGCCCTGGCCCCTCCCTTTGCGGAGAATTGGATTAACGTTGAGGTTCCGGTGCTTGCCGGCACAACCCCCTATACGCTTTTTGGGGACTATCTTGGCGTATTTTTTGTAATCCTGTCGGCGGCCCTGTTGATTTTTGGCGCCGTATCCCGTATACTGAATAGCATTAAAAAATGATCCTACTGCGAATAGAAGAAACCGGTAACAATCCGCCGGATCAGCTGTTTAGCTTTTTTAGGCCGTTCATGCACGCTGAACGGCGCAGGCTTTGTGGGCAGCGGTTCCTTGTTTCTGGAAGGGTAAGCATACGGTGGTAACAAGGAAGGGGTTCATGAATACCCGAAAGAAGATACTCATCGCCGATGATGAACAGCTTAATCTTGAGTTCTTCGAAGTCATGCTCTCCAAGCTCGGCTTTATTGTTGAAAAGGCCAACGACGGCGTAGAGGCCCTGGAAAAGGTCAAACGTTTTTTGCCCGATCTTATCCTTCTGGATAACATCATGCCCCGCATGTCGGGCTGGGAGCTTACGAAGATCCTCAAAACGGACCCTAAATTTCAGGATATTCCGGTTGTTATGCTCTCCGCCCTGGACGATGTAAAGGATAAACTGGAAGCCTATGGTTTGGGGGTTGAGGATTACATCACCAAGCCCTTCAATTTTTCCGAGGTTCTGGCCCGTATTCAGGTGGTTTTACGCAACCGGGAACTGTTTGCCCAGATCGCAGTGCGGGAAGAACGGCTGGGTTTGGCGGAAACCCTGAACGGGGATATCGGAAACTGCCTCCGCAGTCTTGTCCGGGGCCTTGATGAAATGGACGAGGTTCTGGCGAAGTTCTCCACTGCGGATCAGGGCGGGATTCCGCCGCTTCTTTCGGCGGCGGCAGAGAAAAGCCGGTTATTGCGGAAACAACTGGCGGAACTGGACGCCCGGATTGAAAAAACCATGAAAAAGTGGGAATTATTAAAGAAAAACGAAATAGGCCTTAAGGAATTGGAGAATCAGGGCTATGAACAGCAGGAATAATTCAAGACATGGCTAAAACAGAGGGCAAAAAGAAAGACACCCCTGCCGAGGTAGTACTGGGGGAGAGCACCAACTTTAACGGGTTTCTCCGCTTCAAGGAAACGTTGCGGATCCGGGGGAAATTCAAGGGTGCCATAGAGGCAACCGGGGCTCTTATTGTTGACAAGGGCGCTGTGGTGGAGGCGGATCGTATCTCCGTCACTTCCCTTACCGTTTACGGTACCGTGATTGGCGCCGTCCACGCGATAGACAAGGTAGATATGCTCAGCGGTGCGGAGCTGCGGGGAGACGTTACTGCCGCCCGGCTGCGGATTGCCGATGGGGTACTGTTTGAAGGTCAGTGCAGCATGACCGGGGTGGACAAGGAAGTGGAAATTTTTTCCCGCCCTACGGGGGAAATAAAAGCAGAATTGCAAAGACTCCATGGGCCGGGCAGAGGATAGCGCCGCCTCCGAAAAGGCCGAAGCAACGGCCCGGCGGCTGGTGGAGATCCTGACCCGCCGTTCCCAAACCATGACGGCGGCGGAGTCCTGTACCGCCGGCCTGGTGGCGGATCTGGTTGCCCGGATTCCCGGTGCATCACGGGTGCTGTGGGGGTCCTTTGTTACCTACATGGTGGATGCGAAGGTCAGGGCGCTGGGCCTGGATCCCCAGGATCTTGAAAAATTCGGCCCCGTAAGCCGGGAGACCGCCTGCGCTATGGCCCTGGGGGCCCTTGATAAGAGCGGCGCCGATTATGCGGTGGCCGTTACCGGTTTGGCCGGCCCCGGTGGAGACGGGACGGCAGTCCCGGTGGGGACAGTATGGATAGCGGCCGCGGGCCGGGAAGGGATGCCGCAGTCCCGAATGTTTCGCTTTGCAGGGTCCCGGAACGGGATTCGGGAGTATGCCGCCCGGAAAGCCCTGGAAGTTTTATTAACGCAAATATTATTGGGAGAAAATAATGGAAATGAACTTCCTTCTTCCCTTTAACTTTTTATAGGAGACTAAGTTTGTCTATGGCAGTTGCACGGAGAAGCTCAAAAGCAAAATCAGCGGAAGTTCCGCTGGAAGAAGTGGTGACGGCGGGCCGGAGAAAGAGAACTCCGGCGGGAAACCCCCTTAGGGAGGAAGATTTTTCTTCCCCCGGCGCCGGTTCGGAAGAAACCCGGCCGGGATCCTTGGATTCCGCCGATGACAGTTGGACTGCCGGCGGGGAAGATAACCCGGAGGATCGTTCGGGGGGCCGGATAGTGGTCCGGGCCCGGACCAAACGGACCGTTTCTCCCCGGGACTCCCGGGAACGGGAAAACCGGGTCCGGCAGGGGTCCGGCGATACCTATGATAACGGGAATGGGAACAGCGCCTCTTACGGCGAATACTCCCGGTCCCCCGGAGGGGCGCGGCAGACGGCCCAGATGGACCTCCCCCCCGAAGGGAATCCCGGTTTTCCGCTTCCAAAGGGACGATCTCCGGTCCCGCAGGAAGCGCCGGTCCTGCCGAAGAATCTGCCCCCCATGCCGGACATCTACGGCAAGCCCGAACCCCGGGGCGATCAGGATAACGGCAAGCCCCGGCTCTGCATTAACGAGCTTATCCGGCTCAACATGATGGATCTGCGGGATCTGGCGGCCTGTTACAACATCTCCCACGAAGATATGGTGAACATGAAGAAGCAGGAGATCATCTTCTCCCTGCTCAAGGCCCATACCGAGCGGGGCGG
>JAISFT010000281.1 GCA_031263435.1 Treponema sp.
GGGGACAGGATGACGGACTTTGCGGTGCGGCTTTACGAGGACCCGGAGGGCGTCCTGTCGGAGCAGGAAAAAAACATGAACCGGGCCCTCGAATTTGCAGAAAAATTAAAGCAGGTGGACAAGGGTACGCTGCTCGATGGTTTTGCCCTCTGCTCGGACTACTGCTTCAACGTAAATCCGTTTTTTACGCCGGAAATTTTCGGCAGCCTCATAGCTCCGGTACTGTCAAAGGTCCTTGACGGCTACCGGTCCCTGGGTTATTACAGCATCAAACATACCGACGGCAATATTATGCCCATCATCGATCAGATGATCCAGTGCAAACCCGATGCGCTCCATTCCCTGGACCCCCAGGGCGGCGTGGACCTTAAACTGTTAAAACAAAACTATAACGACAAGGTCTGTCTTATAGGCAACGTGAACTGCGGTCTGCTCCAGACCGGAACCGATGAGCAGGTTGCCGCGGATGTACGGCGGGCCCTGCACGACGGCATGCCCGGTTACGGCTATATCTTTTCCACTTCCAACTGCGTATACACCGGCCTTGATCTAAACCGTTACACTATGATGAATTCCATCTGGTGGGAAGAAGGAATTTACGCATAACCAGCGGTTCCAAAATGCAGAAACAAGAAAGGGAGATTCCATGACCAACAGGGAACATTTTCAGGCCATCGTCAAACATACGGCGAATCATTGCGGATTTTGGCACGGGGACCCCAACCCTGCCAGTATCGAAAGACTCTACGCCTATTTTGGAGTAGAAGACGATTTTGAACTGGGGATAAAGCTTGGCGCCACCTGCCGCTGGGTCATGCCCGAAAAATTTCACCTCTGGACCAATCCCGCCTACCCCATGTTCGACGTGCTTAACGGCAAACAGCGCAGTTCCCTGAGCGAGCCGGGGGTCTTTGCGGAAACCGAAGATGCGGCGGAGGTAGAACAGTTCCACTGGCCCGAGATCAAATACCTCGACTTTTCCGAAACCCTCAAAGAGATCGACCGCACCGTGGCCGCCGGCCAGGCGGTCCTGAGCGGCACCTGGAGTTGTTTCTACCACAACGCCTGCGATTTCTTCGGCATGGAAAACTACTTTATGAAGATGCACACCGATCCGGAGGTAGTGGACGCCGTAACCAGGCACATCGTCGATTTCTACCTGGAAGCCAACGAGATCCTCTTTAAGCAGGTGGGCAGCAAAATCGATGCCTTCTTCTTCGGCAACGACTTCGGCAGCCAGCTCGATCTGCTTATCTCCCCGGAACATTTCGACCGCTTTGTCATGCCCTACTTCCGGGAATTTACCGATCAGGCCCACCGCCACGGCTACAACGTGGTCCTCCACTCCTGCGGCTCCATCGACCGGGTCATCCCCCGCCTCATCGAATCCGGCGTAGAAATACTACACCCCATACAGGCTATGGCAAAAAACATGGACGCCGAATCGCTGGCAAAAAAGTACAACGGAAAAATCGTGTTCCTGGGCGGCGTGGATACCCAGAGGATTCTCCCCTTTGGGACAACTCAGGAAGTTCGTAACGAAGTCCGCCGCCTGAAGGACCTGTTCGGCCCCAACTTTATCGTTTCCCCCAGCCACGAATCCATACTCCCCAATGTCTCCCCGGAGAATATCACCGCCATGGCAGAGGCCGCCGCAGAGTAGCCGGTCCCGGCAGGGGGATTAGCCTTTTCAGTATCATGAGGGGGAAAGCCGCGGCAACTATGTTGCCGCCCCCCCGGCCCAGCCCGCAGGACCCTGCGGGCTGGGCCTCCCCCCTTCTCCTGGGGCTCTGCCCCAAACCCTGCGCGCAGCCGGTCCCTTGTTCGCATGGCTGCTGGCAGGCTGTAAATACTAAACAACCATATATGAACGATTAGAAAAAAGAAGATTCACCACGGAGGAACACGGAGTTTCACGGAGGCAAACAGAATTTGTAATAAAAACTCTGTGGTACTCCATGCGAACCGTGGTTTGCCTTAAAAAGGACAATCGCTTATCAGCGGTTTTAGTCCAATCAGCCTGATAAAGGCCCATAAAAAACGCCCCCCGCAGAGCGGCAGGGATGCCGCTGGTTCCATTCGGCGTTTGGGGCTTTGCCCCAAACACCACTTGAAGGGGTTCCCCAGGAGTTTGCGCTTCGCGCAAACTCCCAAGGCCAAAATCCGGCATGGACGCCGGATTTTGGCCCGCGCAAGGGATAGAAGCGGAAATACCGCAGACCCCCGGTCCAAAAAAGTGCCTGCGCCATTCTGGCGGCACCTTTTGGACCGGGGGTCGAGGAATTGGAGCGGATAGCCCGGTCCCCGCCTCCGGGAGTCCGCAGGACTCCCGGAGGCGGGGATGCGCCCAAAACAAAAAAACCTATATGGTCATTTGCAAGGAGCGGCTAGGCAATCGTTACGATGCGCTTTTCCTTATGGGAAATGTAGGCGTTCTCCAGGAGTTCGGTGAGGGCAATGCCCCTTTCGGTATCAAAGGGAATCGGCTTCCCGTCAATGATGCCGTCAAACCACATCCGCATGGCAACCGGCAGCGGATCGGGAAGGTGATCGGGGATAAACCAGCCGTCCTTAAACTTGTTGGACCGGACTTTGATCTGATCCCCCACCTGGACCACCGCACCTTCGGCCCCCAGCAGTTCAAAACAATTGGCGTTATAGGGAGACACAAAGCCGGTTTCCAGAACCGCAATCGCGTTGTTCTCGAATTCCACCACCGAAACGGCATGATCATCCGCGGGGGGCGGACAATAGGTAGTGTTGAAAATGGAGGCGATCCGTTTGGGTTTGCCCAGAAGGTACGCTGCGGTATACATGGGGTGGCAGCCGAGGTCCATCATGGCGCCGCCGCCGGCCTTCTCCACATCGTACCAGTAGGAGGGCAGCCAGCCGGCCACGGAACCGTTGTGGGCGGTACGCATCCGCATATAGTGGATTCGCCCCAGGATCCCTTCGGTAACGGCCTGCTTGCAATACTGGGCAAACGCGGTGATCAAATGGGGATGGGATATGCAGAATTTAACGCCGTTCTTTGCTATGGCCTCCGCAATGATCTTACATTCTTTTACCGTGGGGGCCAGGGCCTTTTCGGTAAAGATATGTTTCTTCGCATTTGCCGCCGCGACCATGACCTTGCAGTGTTCGCTGGTAGCCGTGTTGACCACTACCCCGTCTACATCGGAACGGGCCAGGGCCTTGTTCAGATCCGGCTCGAAATCGACGCCCAGATCCTTGGCCCAGGCCGCGCCGCGGCCGGCGTCCTCGTCCCATACGCAGGAAATCTTCGCATCCGGCTGGGACTGGATATACTTCGCATACCCTTCCGCGTGAACATGCCATTTCGAAAGCATTAATACCTTAACCATAACTTCCTCCTGTTAAACGTTGATTGAGGGAATGACTATTTCCACTTCTTTCTTGAGTTGAGCGGAACGATAGATACCGTCACAGATCGCCTGATTGTAAAGAATCTCCTCCCCCGGAATTGGCGCCGGACCGTTGCTGATGACGGCATCGACAAAACCCCGGATCTTCGCGGCAAAGACGTCTTTGTGGACCATGCCCGCGTAGGCGTTAAAGGGATAGGAGGGTTCGATCACCGAATCGATATGCATCCCGTTCACATCGGTGTAGTACATATACCGGGAGGGGGCATTGAGTTCGTTAAAGCGGTGTACAATTTTGATGGCCCCTTCTGTGCCGAGCCACAGGGTGTCGCCCAGGGAATCCGCATGCATGGCCCAGGATTGTTTGAACACATAGGTAACATCCCCTTCCATGCGCACCAGGGCGACGGAGAAATCGTCTACATCAAAGGTAGCGGCATCGGGCCAATATTTGGGGTTTTTGCCGAAATAATTGGTTGCAATGGCGGAAACGGTCAGGGGCTTGGGATAATGTACGGCATGGAGACATTCGTCAATGGAATAGCAGCCGATGTCCCCCAGGCAGCCGTAACCGGCCTTGGTCTTGTCTACAAAGGTTCCCGCGGGAATTCCCCGGCGGCGGCCTCCGCCGGACTGGATGTAGTAGACCTTACCCAAGGCGCCGGAATCGATGATATCATCCACCTTCCGGCGCATGTAGTCGTACCGGGGCTGGAAACCAATGGTCAGAATCTTTCCCGATTTCCGGGAAGCCTTGACCATATCCGCGGCCTCCTGAATGGTGAAGGACATGGGTTTTTCGCAGAGTACGTGGATCCCCGCCTCCAGGGCGGCGATAGTGCACTCCGCGTGGGTCGTATTGTAGGTACAGATACTGACCCCGTCCATCTGAACATTCTTGATAAGGTCACGGCAGTTATCAAAGGCGGGAACGTTTTTAAGATCGTAGGTGTCGAGGAATTCCCTGGCCTTGCCGGGGACAATGTCACAGGCTCCGACAATTTCAACATCCTCGAACGATACATAAGGTTTCATGTGGGCATGGGCAATGCCCCCAGTTCCGATGATACCAATTTTCAGCTTTTTCCCCATCTGGGTACCTCCAATGTTGACTAAGGGCAGTATACCCCATCACTATATGAATGTCAGCGGATATTCCAAAAATTATCGCGGAAAGAATCGCTGTTACAGGAGCATGGTATGAAAATTGGTGTTAGCTCTTATTGTTTTGAACGCTTGTTCCGGGACGGAACCTATACGCTGTTTGATGCCATTGACTACGCGAAAAAAACCGGGTACGACGCTATTGAATTTACCGAATTCCGGAGAATCGAAGGCCGGTCCCCGGAAGATTTTGCCCGGGAGATACGGGACGCCTGCGATGCCGCGGGGCTTCTTATTGCAAATTATGCGGTGGGCGCCGATTTCCTCTACGGTTCCGGGGGGGACATTAGGCGGGAAACAGAGCGGGTTAAGGCTTCTGTGGACATTGCCAGGATCCTCGGCGCGCCGGGGATGCGCCACGATTCATGCTGGGGTTTTAAGGATACGACCCGGGGCCGCAACTACCGGGATGCCATCCGGCTTATGGCGCCAGCCATTCGGGAGATAAGCGAGCATGCCGCGGCCGCGGGAATTTTGACCATGTGCGAAAACCACGGCTATTTTATGCAGGACAACCGGCGTATGGAAGAACTGGTGTTGGCGGTGGATCACCCCAACTTTGGTCTTCTGGTGGATATAGGGAATTTTATGTGCGCCGATGAATCGAGCCTCCTGGCCCTTCCCGCGGTTATGCCCTACGCATTCCACGTCCATGCCAAGGATTTCCTGTGGAAATCCGGCGGGGAGCCGAAACCGGACCGATCCTGGTTCCCCAGCCGCGGGGGGAACCATCTGCGGGGTACTGTTCTGGGGCACGGGGAAGCGGCGGCGGCCCAATGTATTGAATATATCAAGGCAACGGGCTATGACAGGACCATTTCGCTGGAGTTCGAGGGTCTTGAGGAGCC
>JAISFT010000294.1 GCA_031263435.1 Treponema sp.
TTTGCCGAATTCGGAACCCTGGCCCACCTCTGCGTGGAAGAACAGCTCCCCTCCCCCGGACAGGACAGCCGGGAGACCCGGATTCCCCCGGGCCTGGCCGGAAGGTTCAGCCCCGCGGAGATGCAAATATTGCTGGAAGCGGGGAAAAGCATCGCCGGACGTTTCCTGGCCTCCCCCCTGGGGGAAGAAGCCAGGGCCGCCCCGTTCCGCCGCGGCGAATACCCGTTCCGCTGCCTCAAGAATATCCCCGCCGGGGACATCTTTATCAATGGGATCATCGATCTGCTCTTTGAATGGGATAACGAAGTCCGGGTCGTCGACTTTAAGACCGACAGCAGCGAAAGGCCGGAAGAACACCTGGCCCAAATGACCATCTACCGGCAGGCGGCCCGGGAACTCCGGGGAAAGCCCTGCAGAGTCTGGCTCTACTACCTGCGCAGCGGCCGGGCAGTGGAGATTGACGACCCTGGTTAACCCCCCGCTCAAGCTAATAGTGGCGTGGCGTGTTTCATTGCATTTATATACTTCAAATATTTTTTCCCCTTTTATAAAATTCGTTCACCACTTTTTCGGAAACATGCTTATATATTTCGATATAATTATCTTGTTTTTTAATGAATTCATTTGATAATCCTTTCGAAATATATTCATTTATTTCGTCATGTTTTTCCCTGGCATTATCCAGCTCAATGTTTACATATGAATTCAGTATCCACATAAGATCTTCCGAGGAAATACCTTGTTGTATTGATAAGACAGCATCTTTCTGTATATTTTTTAATGTTTTTGCCTCTTTATCTGTCTCAAGATTTATAATATTAGATAATACTTTGTCTATCAGTTCAGATGTCCTTCCGTCCATTGCCAAACGTATGCCAAATTCAAATATATCTCTTTGGTTATATTTCTTTTTATCCAATAGATTTTCCAATGATACAAGCCCCATAGAACGCGATACTATAGAAAAAATTAATGAACGTTCAAATATGGCGTTGTATTCTTTCATAAAATCAATTTTATTCATTATTTTATCTCCTTCGATGTTTTATATAATCATTATACCAGAATGTTCTATATTGTCAATATATATTAAATCATAGGGAATGCTTTTTAAACCAGTTTTTATTTTTTGGCGGCATGGATGCCGAACCAAAACGCTTGAGCGTTTTGGTTTTCGGAGTTTTGCGAAGCAAAACCCGAAGGCGAAAAATGGCATGGATGCCGCCGGATTGCGCCCGAAGGGCGGCGGCAGGATGCCGCTGTTTCCATTGCTATCCGTCGTAGACGGATAGATGGATTTTGCCTGTGGCAAAATCCAAGGCCAAAAACCGGCAGGGATGCCGGTTTTTGGCCCGCGCAAGGGATAGAAGCGGAAATACCGCAGACCCCCGCCTAAACTTGACCTATCCCGTATGTGTGCCACAGGGCCAGGGCAAGGCCCGGAAAAACGCTTGTAGATCCTGCCTCCGCTATCTTCGATACGTCGTATCTTCGATACGCTACGGCAAAAAGCCGACGGCAGAGAATTCCAAATGTTTTCCCCGGCTTTGCCCTGGCCCTGTGGCACACACATGAGCAGGTCAGTCTTTAGGTGGGCTCTGCTTTTGAGAGGAGGGAGGACAGGTCAAGTTTAGGCCAGGGCTCGCCCTGAGGGGTCGAGGAATTGAAGCGGATAGCCCGGTCCCCGCCTGCGGGGTCCGCAGGACCCCGCAGGCGGGGATGCGCCCAAAAACATAAAATCCACAGCTTAAATGATGCCTGGCGGCTAATCCCTGCGCCGCTGGTAGAATTTACCGTTAAGCTGCTCGGTTTTCAGGATGTTGATAAAGGCCCTTTCGTCTGTCTTTTTTATCGCGGATACAAGACCGGATACCTCGTTGGCGGCCACCACCGAATAGAGCAGCACCCGTTCCGCCTTTTCGTAACTCCCCAGACCCTTGAAGGACGTGGCCGTATGGTTGGTCCTTTCCTGGATAAGGGTACAAACCTCATCCGGCTTTCCGGTGATGATAAGCAGAGTCCGCTGCTGGTACCCGCGGTACAGGGAAGACAGCATAACTGTGGTGGTAAATTGAAAAATAATCGAATACAGGGCCCTGTCCAGGGAGTAAAGACAGGCCGCCAGGGCCAGGATGACGCAGTTTCCGGCCAGAATATAGTTCCATGCATCCCGGCGGAATCTTTCGGAAATAAGTATGGCAATAAAATCCGTCCCGCCGCTGGTGGCGTCCGCGTAAAGGCACAGACTGACGGCGACCGCGTTCAGCAGCCCCCCGAATACCGACGAAAGCAGGACATCGTGGGGCTTCAGGAACGTGATAATCGCCGCCGTTATATTCACGCCCCCAATCTCCGCGCCGGGAATCCAGTCGGTCAAAAAACCGCTCACCAGGACCATCAGACAGGAATAGAGGGTAAAATTCCGCCCGATAAACCTGAAGCAGATAAGCGCCGGCACGGCGTTCAACGCATACAGAATAACACTAAAGGGCAGCCGGACATTGCCGAAACTCCAGGCAATATCCTGAATAAGCAGGGCAAGCCCCGTAAACCCACCGGGAATAAGCCCGCCGGCGCTTACAAAACTGTTGATGTTAAACGCCATGAGCACGGCCCCTGCAAGCACCAGGAAAAGCCGCCGCACCGTAGGCATGGCCTTACGCAGAACCCGGCCCATGACCGGCGGTCCGGCGGTCATGGGAGGCAAAGGGCCGGAAGAACCGCCCGCCCCCGTACCGTCAGTCCCCGTACCGCCAGCCCTCCCGGGTCAGGGTATAGGTCCCGGCCCGTTTTCCGCTGATGGTATAATAGGCGTCAAAATTTTTGGAAGATGAAAGCAGCAGATTCCCCCCGGTGTCCCGGTATTCCACCGTACCGGAGGCGCCGACCGTGCGGAGGTCAAAGGCCCGCTCCCCCACAACACTGATACTGCCGGGAATCGTTACCGTTCTGATCTGGTTGTTGTAAAAGGCCCCCGCCCCAATGTCCGTAACCCCCTGGTTAATTTCAAGCTGGGAAATCTGGTTCCCGGAAAAGGCCCCCGCCCCAATCACCGCCACCGTGCCGGGAATGGAAAGGATTCTGATGTTATTTGAAAAAAAAGCATAGTCTTCGATAGCAGTAATGTTACCGGTAATCGTAAGGCCGGCAATGCGGTTCCTCGAAAAAGCCCCCCGGCCGATAGAACTGATCCCCTGCCCCAGACTCAGCTCAACAATACGGTTCCCCGAAAAGGCCCCGCGGCCAATGACCGTTACATTGTCGCCGATGATCAGAGAGGTAAGCAGATTGTCCGCAAAGGCCAGATCCCCAATCTCGGTTATCGTAGCGGGAATCGTAAGCTTCTCCAGACCCCGCCCGGCAAAGGCCCCCGGCCCGATGGAAGTAACCGGCAGCCCGTTGATAGCATCCGGAATCACCAGTTCCTTCGCCGTACCCCCCGATTTGGTGATCCGCAGGGCGCCGTCAAGCTCCTCCACCGTTATGTCCAGATTTTGGGCGAACAGGGCCGCAGAAACGAACAGGCCCCACAGCACGGCCATGCTTTTTTTTATCATACAAAACCTCCTTACAGCCTGTTGTACAGGTAACTCTGTATAACTATACCCCAAACCGGCAATTAATACCCGCCCCCGCCTGTCTGTTTGAACTATTTTGGTCTGTTCCAGCCTGTTTTTGGCCTGTTTTTTGGGCGCATACGGCGGTTATACTGCGTCCCATAGTGCCGCCCTTCGGGCGCAACCCGGCATCCCTGCCGGCCTGGCGCCCAGGGCATCGGCGTTTACTTTTGTATAAAGATCCCCACCTCACATAAGCGTCTTCTCAATACCCCGCATATCTCCTGCTCACATCCATTTCTTCCCCCTCGCGAAGCAGGACAGGTGCCAAATTCTGATATACGAGGTCCCGCTAAAAACGCTATACTGCCCCCATGTTCGATGACTGCATCATCATGGCCGGCGGTTCGGGGACCCGGCTTTGGCCGGCAAGCAATTCCCGGCGGCCCAAGCAGTTCCTTTC
>JAISFT010000068.1 GCA_031263435.1 Treponema sp.
GGCAGGAACTGGTTCCACACCAGGTCGTTGGCCCGCCGCTTGGTGTCCAGGGCAATGGCCCCGGTCTGGAGGGATAAATTGTTCTCCAGGGCCAGCTTCACCGCCTCATCAACGGTAAGGCGCATCGTTTCCGCGGCTTCCGCCTCCCCGGCGCCCGCCTGGGCCCCCAGGGAACCGGCCCCCACAAGGACCAGCAGCACCATTGCCGGCAGAAGCCCGGAACCATGGGCACGGGGCGGGCGGGGAACAACCCCGCCTGTGTTACCCCCGGCCCGGAACAGGGCCGGAGCCGGCCATCCATTCTTGTTCATACCTACTCCTTCCGCCGGATCCGGTAAACGCCATAGCCGAATAACCCGAACCGGCACCTGATATGAGGGCCCGCTATTCCCGCGCGACCCTTCGCCAAAATGTTATTTTGGCGCTTTAACTCACCCTTGCGGGGTAAATTCCTGTATGCCCCGGACAATAAAGCGGTACAAAATCCTGAACGATTCATTGGGTATCCGGGAAAAATCCCTCCGAAAAAGCCGCCCCTTTGGACCTTTGGGCGCCATAGGCCATTCTGAAAACGCCCCCCCCCCCCAGCCGCCCTGGACCGTGGAATTGACGAGCATGAACAGAATCCACGCGGGAATCCAGTCCTCCCTGGTGTCCTGCAGATACTCCCGCAGCTCCGGGGAAGGCTGAATATCCCGGAAGATCCGGTAAAGGCGGAAGGGAACCCGTTTATCCTCAGGCTTGTCTGCAGATAAGTCTGTGGTCGCCAGAGGAGTAAGACGCCGGGTCCGCAGCCAGTCCAGGGCAATAAGAATATCCGGCCGGGAACGCAGATAATCGCAGATGGCAAAGATCATCAGGTAGAGCCGCTCCGCAGTTACCGCAGAGCCCTTCATGCTGTTTTCCGCAAAGTCGATAATCCGGTCAAACTCGGTAACAAAAAGCTGAACCAGCATGTCCTGCTTGTTCTTAAAGTGGGCATAGAGGCCGCTCTTGGAAAGCCCGGAGACCCGGGCCACCATCTTCATGGAAACATCCCCAATTCCGGCCCCGGCTACCGCCTTCGCCACCGCGTGGAGCAGTTCATTCTCCTCTATCCGGACACTGGTCTGCAAAACCTGCCTTTCCAGCGCCTCATAATCTAAAACCTCTATCTCCTCTTTTTGAAACCCAATCCCATGGGAAATGATACAGTAAACCAGGGAAATTTCCCGATCAATTTCCTGCTTGGAAGGCTCCTCATCCCCGGCAGCCGTCCCGCCGGGCCTTCCCAAACGGTGAAAATACGCCATAGAGAAGGCAAAGGTGGACATCACCGCCTGGGGAGGGGTACCCTTCAAAAACCGGTCAAAGATGCCCATATCCACCCCCCGGCCGAGCAGAAGCTCCCCCGTATTCCCCCTCCGCTCCGCCCCATACACGTAGATCAGGGCAAAGATAAAGCCATTCACATTCCGGGCAAAATACCCGATAATAGCCCGGACCACAATAAACAGGGCTTCCCGGCGATCCGTCACCTCCATAGCCAGTTTATAGTCGTCCTTAAGCCGGACCGTGTAATCGTTCAGGAAGCTGTCGTACATGGCATCCAGCAGAGCCTGTTTGGAGCAAAAGTGGCGGTACAGCGCAGGTTTGCTTACCCCCAGTTCCCTGGCAACATCGCTCAGGCTGGTAAGCTTGTAATAACTGCGGCCCCAGGCCCTAAAAGCTGCCTGGATAATGTCCTGCTTCGTCATGTCCGGCGCCGTAACCTCTCTCCAAATTTTCCGCTTCAGTCGTAAGTTAACGACCGGTCGGTAACAAAAAAATAACAAATATACCTAAAAAAAGCAACAAGGACAGATAAATTTTTATAGAAATTTTGAAGGGGGCCCCGCTGCCACGGACACGTTAGCGGGGCAACGGCGTCTAAAAACTTTTCCCGGCGCCGGATTTATTAGACACGCCGGAAGCGGCCGGGGATACGGTAAAGGGAAAATGAAGAACAGCAAAGCAGGAACGGGGGTATCGCCTTTGCGTTCCCTCAATCAACAACAAGGGAACGAACTTTTTCAAGGGGCAACTCAGCCGTTTCGGCAACATCTTCTACGGCCCATCTCTTTGCCAGAAGATTTCGCGCTACCTTTTCTTTGCCCTGTTCAATACCCCGGTCAATCCATTGGGGGATTATCCCTGCCTCGGTGAATACTTCCTCAAATGTCCTCTTGCCCTTTGCCATGTTCCATGCCTCCATAAATGCCTCGGGGTTCGCCCGTAGCAATAGGTCTATATAGGCGTTCAACGGCGCTTCCCGCGCCGCTTCCTTCCTCCCTTCCAGTATAGCCTTTGCCGCTCCTCCTTCCAAGTCGTTGGTCAGCGATTTGAGCCACAGGTTCTCCTCCGCCGACAGCCGTTTGGTCTCGATTATCTGGATCGGCAGGTAATCCCCCCTCACCGTGTATATCCCCGGCCCGGTTTCCTCAACGTCATATCCCCGTTTTCCGGTCAGGTAGCTGATGAGGCGTCGGGGATGCCGCTGTTCGATAAGCGTCAGGGTTATGCCGGAAAACTCGGCCTCCGGCGTAATGGCCGCGTACAGGCAGGCGTAGGCGTAGACTTTCAGGAAATCCTTCACGGAAAGGTAGTCGCCGGGGCTTTTGTACTCCACGAGGTTGTCCGTCCTGAATATCCGGGCGATGTTCTTGTCGATTATCAGACTGGAGGGCTTTTTAATGATCAGCAGGTCTACCCGGAGCGGTTCGGTGGTAAGCTGGTACTCATACTTGAACTCGAGGGAGTCTTTATAGTCGATGAGCTCCAGTTGGATGGCCTGGAGAAAGGCGGGGTGCCATTGCAATTTTTCGGGGCGGGGCTTGTTACCATCCACAGCAAGGGTACGGTACAACAAAACGGGAATAACCGCAAGGCAGGGAACAAGTAATAAGTAAGAGGTAAAAAGAGCAAAGAGCGGGGAGGAAAGAGCAAAGGAAACTCACGTTATGAAGATGATTTCGCGCTCAAGATCAAACCCCGTTTCGCGTTTTACCGTTTCCACCAGGATTTCCGTCAGCCGCCGTATGTCGGCGGCGGTGGCGCCTCCGGTGTTGACAATGATGTTGCCGTGCCAGGGCGCCACCTGCGCTCCACCGACCCGCAGGCCCCGCAGGCCGAGCTCGTCGATGATCTTTCCCGCGGGTTTGCCGAAACTATGGTTGTTTTTAAAGACCGATCCCGCGGAGGGGAGCCGGTAGTGGCCTTTGTCTTCCCGGTCTTTCCGGTACTGCGCCATTTCCGCCCGTATCGCCTGGGGGTCCCGCTTTTCCAGACCGAATTCCGCGGCCACAATCAGGGCGTCCCGGGTTTGGAAGGGGCTTTTCTTATAGCCGAAGGTTTCCGCCTCCAGGGGGACCCAGATCCGCCGTTGGTCTTCGTCTATGATTTCGGTCCGCAGCAGGGTGTCGGAGACCTGCCGGTCGTAGCACCGGGCGTTCATCCACACCGCCCCGCCGATAACGCCGGGCAGGCCCGCCAGGAACTCCAGCCCGCCATAGCCCCGCTCCGCCGCCGCATCCGCCGCCTGGTCCGCCGGGGTCCCGGAGCGAACCGTCATGACCACGCCGCTTTCACCGGTGGCGCCGGAACCGGGGCTCTCGTTGAAGTCCCAGCCGGTCCAGCCCGTGGTGTCCAGCGCCACGCCCCGGATGCCCTGATCCGCCGGCACCAGGTTGGCGCCCCCGCCCAGGATGAACAGGGGAATGTCCAGCGCCCGGACCTTC
>JAISFT010000069.1 GCA_031263435.1 Treponema sp.
CCGGCTTCTTCTTGCAATTTGTCTCCCCCCGGTGTAAAAATTACCGGAGGAGTGGTGTATGTTAATTCCAAAGGTAGAACACCGGATTAACCAGTACCTGCGGTTCCTGAAGGATCTGCGGTACCGGGAAATTGCGATATTGAATTTTGAGGCCCTGGCCACGGAGGAGACATTTCGCAGTCCCTCCGCCCTGCCGGAGCGGCCCTGGGAAAAGGTTTCAAACCCCTGGGGCTACGGCAAGCCCTGGACCTGTTACTGGTTCCGCTCAAGCTTTGTCATTCCCCCGCGGACCGGGGAGGATTATCCCCTGTACCTGCGGATTCGGCCGAATGCGGACTCGCTGCTTTTCCTCGACGGAAAACCGGCGGGGGCCTTTAACCCGGTTCACAAAAAGGTAAAGGTTCCGCAGAACATGGCGGACGGCGGGACCCACGAACTCTACCTGGAAGCCTATTCGGGGCATCCCTATCCGGGCTGCCACCCCTTTGAGGAAAAGAAGGTTCTCCTTACCCTGCAGCACCAGATTGCCGGGTACCCCTGTGCATTTCAGGGCGGCGCCCTCGTGGAACGGGTGGAGCCGGTCTACAGCCTCTACTACGATGCGGCCTGTCTTTTTGATCTGGCGAAAATCCTGCCCGGCAATTCCCTGCGGAAGGCCCGGGTCCTCAAGGGTCTGTACGATGCCTTAATGGGAATACACTACGACTCCCCGTCTGCGGGGGGGAAGATCCTGGAGCAGGAGGCGGCACAGGCGGCCCGGCAGATCGCAGCCCTGCTGCAGGCCGTAAACGGTTCTACCGCGCCGCAGATTCACCTGATCGGCCATGCCCATATCGACCACGCGTGGCTGTGGCATATCGGGGAAACGGAGCGCAAGGTAGCCCGGACCTACATCAACATGGCCCGCCTGGCGGAGGAGTACCCCGGCTTTGTGTTTATCCAGACCCAGCCCGCCCAGTTGGAAATTATCAAGAACGAGTATCCCGATATCTTTGCCGCGGTTAAAAAAGCCTATCAGGCGGGTAATTGGGAGCCCAACGGCGGCATGTGGGTAGAGGCGGACTGCAACCTTTCCGGGGGGGAATCCCTTATCCGCCAGTTCCTGGTGGGGAAGCGGGCCAACCGGGAAATGCTGGGCCACGAGGCGGACACCCTGTGGCTTCCCGATGTATTCGGCTATGCCGCAGCCCTGCCCCAGATTTTGGCGGGCTGCGGAATCAAATATTTTGTTACCAGCAAAATCAACTGGAACGACACCACCCGTTTCCCCTACGACACCTTTATCTGGCGGGGCATCGACGGTACGGGAATCAAGACCCACTACATCTCCTCCCGGATGCGGGGCTACAACGGCAAGGTGGGGCCGGAATTCCTGGCGGAGATCTGGGATCAGATCCAGCATAAGGAGATCCAGTCCCAGGCGATCAACGCCGTCGGCGAGGGGGACGGCGGCGGCGGCACCGCCCGGGGGGACCTGGAAATGGCCAAACGCCTGGGGAATCTGGAAGGGGCCCCCAAGGCAAAGTGGAACAAGGTTTCCGCCGCCCTGGACAGCATCTTCGGCCCCGACGGCGAAACCGAATGGCCCCAGTGGCGCGGGGAACTGTACCTGGAACTGCACCGGGGCACCTATACCACCCAGGCCAGGACCAAGCGTTACAACCGCCGCATGGAATTTGCCCTGCGGCATACCGAAGCCTTCCGGGCCATTGCGGCTATGGAGGGCTGGGCGGAGTACCCCCACGGGGAACTCCTGAAAAACTGGAAAACCCTGCTGACCAACCAGTTCCACGACATCATCCCCGGCTCCTCCATAAACCGGGTGTACCGGGAAGCGGAGGCCGCGTACCGGCAGATCGAAGAATCCCTGGACGGCATCGTGCGGCCCCTGCGGCAGAGGGTACACAAAGCCTTCCGATCCACCGAACTCGGGGCCGGGGCGGAGACTGCCCTTACCCTGTTCAACGATCTTTCCTGGGAGCGGGAAGGCCCGGTCTTCGTGCCGGCCTCCGTCCTGGGACCAAAGGTCAGCGGGCTGCGGCCCGCGGGCAAGGCACAGTGTTACGAAGAATTCCACCAGACCAGCGCCGAGGCGGCCCAGGCCGACGGCCACCTCTCCGTCCAGTGTTTTGAAAATATTGACGGCGAAGAAACCGCCGTCTTTTTCCCCAAACTGCCGGCTATGGGCTGGACCCATTTTGTCAACGGGAAAAACCCGGGGGTCCCGCTCTTTGAATACGGCGGCCATACCCTGGACACCCCCTTCTACTACATCCAATTTGACGAGGCCGGGGCAATCCGGGGCATCCGGGACAAACAGCAGAGCCGTGAACTTGTTCAGCAAAACGGCCGCTTCAACTATTTTGTAAGCGCCCAGGATGTACCCATCCTCTGGGAAGCCTGGGACATTGACGCGGACTGGACCAGGTACCTGGAACGGGAAACCAGACTCCAGTCCACCGACATCGTTACCCTG
The DNA here is from genome assembly GCA_031263435.1 of Treponema sp. The sequence continues at coordinate 2,477 of JAISFT010000069.1, forward strand.
GGGAGCGAGTGCTGCATCCTGCGCCGGACGTACCGCATCGGCAGGGCTTCAACCCTGGTCCAGGACATGATCACCTACGACAAAAGCAGACGCATCGACTTTGTAACCAAGGTTGACTGGCACGAAAAACGGCGGCTCCTCAAGGTCTGCTTCGACAGCGCCATCGACAGCACCCAGGTCCGCTGCGAAGTCCAGTACGGCCACCTGCTGCGGAACACCCATCAGAACCTGCCCCAGGACCGGGCCATGTTCGAAGTCTGCGCCCATAAGTGGGTCTCCCTGGAGGAGGCAGGCTCCGGTATCGCCCTCCTCAACGACTGCAAATACGGCCACGACATCAACGGAAACCGGATACGCCTTACCCTGCTCCGGTCCCCCACCGCCCCGGACGAAGAAGCGGATCAGGGAATCCAGCGCTTTACCTACAGCCTGCTCCCCTTTGAAGGATCATTTGCGGAGTCCGCGGTGATCCGGACCGCCTACGAACTCAACGCCCCCGTAGCCTGGGAAGGCGCCTGCCGCAATCCGGGAAGCCCTGAAAGCCCGGAAAATCCCGCCGCCCCTGCTGCCGCTTCCGTGCCTGCGTCCGTTCCCGCCGCTCCTGCTTCCGGCCCTGCCGAAGCGGAGGCCGCTATGGGAGCGGATTTCTCCCTTCTGGCGCTGGACAACCCCGCCATCATCCTGGAAAGCCTTAAAGCCCCGGAACTGCCCTTCTGCCAAAAGGACGGCGGGGACGAGAGGCCGGCCCTGATCCTGCGGCTCTACGAAAGCACCGGGGCCCATACCAAGGCAAAACTGTGCTTTGCCCCCGGTTATGAAGAAGAGGGGCATCTTTACCAGGCCTGGGAAATGGACATGCTGGAACAGCCAAAGCGCAGCCTGAACTATGTCAAAGATACTCTTTATCTGGAATTCCGGCCCTTCGAGATCAAAACCATACGGGTGGAATTCGGGGGCGCCGCGTGAACAGCGACATCGGGAATCTGAAATTCTGCTACATCGGCGGCGGCTCGCGGAACTGGGCCTGGGTCTTTATGAAGGACCTGTGCTTTGAAAAGGAGATAGGCGGGACCATCTTCCTCTACGACATCGACATGGAGGCGGCCCGGGCCAACGAGATCCTGGGGAACAGACTGATGGAGGCCCACAACCCGGGGCAGTTCAAATTCGTTGCCGAAGCCTCTCTGCAGAAGGCCCTGGAGGGAAGCGATTTCGTCTTCATCTCCATCCTGCCCGGCGATTTTGAAGAGATGGCCGTGGATGTCCATGCACCGGAACAGTACGGCATCTACCAGTCGGTAGGGGACACCGTCGGCCCCGGCGGCCTTAACCGGGCCCTGCGGACCGTCCCCCAGTTCCAGGAAATCGCCGGCGCCGTCAAGTCCTGGGCCCCCGACGCGTGGGTCCTGAACTACACCAACCCCATGTCGGTGTGTACCCGGACCCTCTACGAAGTATTCCCCCGGATCAAAGCCTTCGGCTGCTGCCACGAAGTCTTCGGAACCCAGGACCTCCTCATCAAGATGCTTGCCTGGGCAGGCCTCGCACAGGAAGGCGAAGTAAAGCGCAGCGAACTGACCACCGAGGTGGCGGGGATCAACCACTTTACCTGGATCACCGCGGCCTCCTGGAAAAATACCGATCTTTTCCCCCATTACCGCAATTTTGTCGAAGCCTTTGCGGAAAGCGGCTTTAAGGGGGCCGGCGGCAACTGGTTCAACAGTTACTTCAGCTCCGGGGAACGGGTAAAATTCGACCTTTTCAGACGCTACGGCCTGATAGCCGCGGCGGGAGACCGGCACCTGGCGGAATTCTGCCCCCCCGCCTGGTACCTGAAAAACCCGGAATGGGCCGAATCCTGGCAGTTCTCCCTGACCCCCGTTTCCTGGCGGATCTCCCAGCGGGAAGAACTCAGGGAAAAAAGCCGCGCCTACCGCAACGGCGCGGCAATTCCGGCCCCCGAAGCATCCGGGGAGGAGGGAATCCGGCAGATCAAGGCCCTCCTGGGACTGGGCAACTTGGTAACCAACGTAAACCTGCCCAATACCGCACAGCTTCCCCTGTTCCCCGCCGGGGCAGTAGTGGAGACCAACGCGTTCTTCAGCAGGGACAGCGTCCGGCCCCTCGTTTCAGGGGGCCTGCCCAACCCCCTGCGGAATCTGGTACTCCAGCACGTTTGGAACCAGGAAGAAATCGTCCGGGCCGCCATTGCCAGGGATCTGGAAGCCGCCTTCCCCGTATTCCTCAACGACCCCCAACTGCGGGGCCTGGACCGGGACAAAACCCGGGATCTTTTCAGGGAAATGACGGCCAAAACCCTGCCCCCGGCCCTGGGCTACCCGTTGGGTTACCCTTCGGGCTACCCGTTGGGCTGCCACCTGCCCCGGTAGCCTGTTACAAATGGAGGAACGCATGACCTCAAAAGAACGCATCGGACGCATGTTTGAACACAGGGAAGCAGACCGGGTAGCCATTGTCGACAGCCCCTGGGCCGGAACCCTGGCACGCTGGAAACGGGAAGGCATGCCCGCCAACGCGGACTGGCGGGACTTCTTCGACATCGACAAGATCGAAACCATCGGCGTAGACATCAGCCCCCGGTACGAAAGAAAAGTGCTGGAAGAAACGGCGGACTATACCATAAGCACCACCGAATACGGCATCACCCTTAAAAATTTCAAAATTCCCGATTCAACCCCGGAATTCCTGGACTACCGGGTAAACACCCCGGAAAAATGGGCGGAGGCCAAAGCCCGCATGGACCTTAGCCGGGACAGAATCCCCTGGGATTACCTCAAGGAACACTACCCCCGCTGGAAGGCCGAAGGCCGCTGGATAAACGCCCTCTTCTGGTTTGGATTCGACGTACTCCACTCGTGGATGGTAGGAACCGAAACCGTTCTTATCGCCATGCTGGAAGAGCCCCAGTGGTTCAGCGATATGGTGGGCACCTTCCTGGACCGGACCATCAGCCTGTACGACATTTTATGGGACGAAGGTTACACCTTCGACAGCATCTTCTGGTACGACGACATGGG
>JAISFT010000102.1 GCA_031263435.1 Treponema sp.
GCGCAAGGGATAGAAGCGGTATCCTTTTTTGCCGCAGGCAAAAAAGATACAAGCGGATAGCCCGGTTTCCGGCGCTGCCCCTTAAGGGGATGCGCCGGAAATGCGCCCTAAAACATACAATTTACTATTTGAACGATGTCCGGTACTTCCTGATGCCAATCACGGGGCTTGGTCTAACTCGGGGCTGACTTTTCTGGTAACAATTATCTACCGATATTATGTATGGCTTGCTTTTTTGCTTTTCCCGCTGGTATGCTTGCCCCTTACCCCTTTTCGTGGGGTTCAGGGAAAGGCGGGTTTCCCGGAGGATGTGAATGAAAGTTGGGATCGATACCTTTGCCTGTAGTGGTGGTAAATCCGGCATCGGCATCTATTTAGCCCAGTTGCTAAAGCATATCCCCCCCTCCGGGGCTCTTTTTGAGCTTTTCGGCTGGGAATTTGACCGCTATGTCTACAACAACACGGCTCCAAATCTGGAATTTGTTTCCCGTTGCTCGGTGAACGGCGAAACCGCCAATGCCTTTTGGCACATTTTTAAATACCCGGACTTTGCCAAATCCCGGAATTACAACGTGTGCTTCTTCCCCGCGGCCCACCGGCTGGCGGCTCTTGGGGAATCTCCCTGCCCTGCGGTTGGTACGGTTCACGACATGACCGCTTACTGGAAAAGCAGGAAAATTCGGAAAAATATGGGGTTTGTCCCCGGACCGGTGCTTTCCGATACTCTGCGCCGCCTGGACCGGGTCATCGCCGTGAGTAACTGGGTCAAACAGGAACTGGTAGAGCTGGCCCGGGTTAAGGAATCCCGGATCGAGGTGATCCCCAACGGCATCGATCTTGAGGCCTTTCAGCCCCGGCCCCGGAATGAGGAAAGCGTGGTACTGATCCAGCCTTTCAGCTTCCGCCGTCCCTACATTCTCTGTGTTTCCCGAATCGAACACCCGGTAAAGAACCATATCAGGCTTATCAATGCCTTTCGGATCTTCAAGGAACGGACCAAACACCCCCACCGGCTGGTTCTGGCGGGGGGGGACAGTCAGGGGGCGGCCAAGGTCAAAAAAGCCGCGGCCGCTTCCCCCTACCGGAACGATATCTTCTTTACCAACTATTTCCCCTCCGCAAGCCTTCCGAAACTCTATGCCGGGGCCGATATTGCCGTTTTTCCCTCGATGTACGAAGGTTTTGGCCTGGGGGTTTTGGAGGCTATGGCCAGCGGGGTACCGGTTGCCTGCGCCCGGGCCGCCGGTCTGCCGGAAACCGCCGAACACGCGGCCCTGTACTTCGATCCCCTGGACTGCGAGGACATGGCGGACCGCATGGTCGCCCTGACCACAAACCGGGAAATTTACCGGAACTGCCGCCGTCTTGGCCTGGAACGGGTGCAGAACTTTTCCTGGGACCGCTGTGCTAAGCGGAGCCTCCGGATCATCCAGGAGATCGTATAGCCGGTGGAGGACCGGCGGCTGCTCTATCGAAGGCAGGGCTGCAACAGGCTAAACAGCGGGCTGTTTTTTCCTTGTTTTGGTATTCTTCTTTCGGGCAGGTTTTTTTTTGAGTACGCCCTCTCCAAAGAGCAGCGCAAAGGCATCCTCGATATTTTCTACAAATTCCACCGGCATGGCTTCCTGAATGTCCCGGTCCAGTTCCTCCCAGTCGTCCCGGTTGTCTTCCGGCAGTATCGTCTTTTCCATGCCGTTCCGTACCGCGGCCAGAAGTTTTTCCTTAAGGCCCCCGATGGGCAGAATACGGCCGGTAAGGGTCAGTTCCCCGGTCATGGAGATTCCCCGCAGCGGGGGTTTTTGACACAGCGTAGAAAGCAGCGATGCCGCCAGGGTAATGCCCGCGGAAGGGCCGTCTTTGGGGATGGCCCCCTCGGGAACGTGGATGTGGAAGTCTGTTTTGGCAATATCCAGGCGGAAACGGTAGTTTTCCGCGGCGCTCCTGAGCCAGGAAACGGCGATCCGGGCGCTTTCCTTCATCACATCCCCCAGATTCCCCGTGATGATAAGCCCCCCGTCCCCCTTAAAAGCCCTGGTTTCCACAGGTAATATGGCGCCTCCGGTTTCGGTCCAGGCAAGGCCGTAGCTTACACCGACCCGTTCTTCCTTAAACACCAGGTCCCTTTTGTACTTCCGCCGGCCCAGGAGTTTTTCCAGATCCGCGGGGCGGATACTCCGCCTCCCCGGCGTTTTTTTCGGCCCCTCGGCATGCTTCCTGACCGTTTCCCGGGCAATCCGCCTCAGGGCCCGGGCAATTTCCCGTTCCAGGGACCGGACTCCGCTCTCCATGGTCCAGTAACGGATGATCTGCCGCAGACTTTCTTCCGTAAAGCTCAGCCCCCGGTCCTTCAGGCCGTTCTCTTCCAGTTCCTTGGGTACCAGAAAACGCCGGGCGATGGCAAGCTTTTCGTTCTCCCCGTAACCGGGAATCTCGATGATCTCCATCCGGTCCAGCAGGGGGTAGGGGATGTTGTAGAGGGAATTGGCAGTGGTGATGAACAGCACCTTGGAAAGATCGTAGGCCGTTTCCATGTAGTGATCGGTAAAGGTGGAATTCTGTTCCGGGTCCAGCACTTCCAGCAGGGCCGATGCGGGGTCCCCCCGGAAATCGCTGGAAAGTTTGTCAATCTCATCCAGCAGGAAGACCGGGTTCATCGTTCCCGCCTTGCACATGGACTGGATGATCTTCCCCGGCAGGGCTCCCACGTAGGTTTTCCGGTGCCCCCGGATCTCCGCCTCGTCCCGGACACCCCCCAGGGAGATCCGTACAAAGCTGCGGCCCAGGGCCCGGGCCACCGACTTCCCCAGGCTGGTCTTCCCCGTTCCCGGCGGCCCGACAAAACAGAGGATGGGCCCCTTGATCCCCGGAACCGCGGCATCATCGGTCCTTGCCATGTTGAGCTGCCTGACGGCAATAAACTCCAGGATTCGGTCCTTGGCCTTGCGCATGCCCCAGTGGTCCTCGTCCAGGATCTGTTCCGCCAGGGCCAGGTCCACCGAATCCGGCGAATATTCGCTCCAGGGCAGATCCCGGATCCAGTCCAGATAGCCCCTGAGGACCCCCGCTTCCGGGCTGAAGGGCTGGAGTTTACGCAGGCGGCCGATTTCCTTTTGGGCCTTGGCCAGAACTTCCGGCGGCGGATTCCTGGCGGCAATCGCCTTTTCCAGGCCGGTAAATTCATCTTCGCCCTTGTCCGTATCCTTGCCCAGTTCCTTGTTGATTTCCTTGAGCTGCTCGTGGAGGATGTACTCCCGCTGGGTCTTTTCCATGCGGCTCTTTACCTTGCCGGAAATATTCCGCTGGACACTGTAGATCTCTATTTCCATTTCCAGGGTTTCAAGCACCGTTTCCAGCCTGCGGGTGGAATCGGGAATGGAAAGGAGTTCCAGTTTTGTTTCTATCTTTATGGCTATAGAGTTGGAGATAAGATTGGCAAGCCGCTCGGGATTTTCCGCCTTTTCAACCGCGGTGATGGTATCGGAACCGATCTTCCTGGACAGCTCCGCGTATTGTGCAAAGGCCCGCTGGACCGCCCGGATAAGGGCAAGCTGATCCGCCGCCGCCGGCCCGGGCAAAGGGCCGGGTATCGCCTCAATACGGACCAGGTAAAAGCCCGGAGACCCCTCCTCCGGGCCGGGAAAACGGCGTTTTACAGACGGCGCAGGCAGAATGCGGCGGCGAATATCCGCAATCGTACCCCGGTATTCCCCCTGAAGAATCACCCGGACGGAACCATCGGGCAGCCAGAGCCGCTGGACAATACGGGCCGTGGTTCCCGAAACCGGGAACAGGGGACCGGGGAAGCCCTCCACCGCCGCGGGGATTGCCGGAGAAGACCTGGGCCCCCGGCCGGCGGCAGTGCTGTCCAGAACACAGGAGGCAAAGAGCCGCAGATCCCGTTTCAGGGCCTCCTCTACGGCGGTGATCCCGCTTTGGTGGTTGATAAACACCGGAACCGTTGTATTGGGAAAGAGGACCAGATCCTTAAGGGGTAAAAGGACAAGCTCCTCGCTTTCCCGGTCCGGCTTTTTCTGCTTCCGGACCCTAGGACGGGTCCGATCCGCCAGGGGGGAAGGATCGGACCCGGCGGGAACTGTCTTTTTCCTGAGACCGGCGATGAATTGCAGCACCCCTGTATAGGGTTTCACATCAGGCGCTCTTTTGGAACGGGAGAATTTCGGGGGCCTCTGATTTCACCACCACATCCTGGGTTATGACCACCCGTTTGCTTCCGGGGATAGAGGGAATATCGAACATGATGCCGGTCATCAGTTTTTCTACAATAGCCCTTAAGCCCCTGGCCCCGGTTTTTTGTTTGATCGCCGTATCGGCAATCGCGTCGATGGCTTCTTCGGTAAACTCCAGCTTTACATCGTCAATCGCCAGGGAAGCCTGGTACTGTTTTACAATAGCGTTCCGGGGCTCGGTGATGATCCGTTTAAGATCCTCCCGTTTCAGCTCCTCAAGACTTACGGTGATGGGAAGCCGCCCGATAAATTCGGGGATCATCCCGAAGTGGATAAGATCATCGGGGTGCAGGGCATCGAACAGTTCCCGCAGGTTCTTTTGACCCCTGCGGCCTGCCTCCGCGCCAAACCCCATCGGGTGCTGTACCACCCGCTGTTCGATGAATTTTTCCAGACCCACAAATGCGCCGCCGCAGATAAACAGAATGTCCGTCGTATCAATGCGGATCATTTCCTGGTTGGGGTGCTTCCTGCCCCCCTGGGGCGGTACAGAAGCAACCGTTCCCTCGATTATTTTAAGCAGCGCCTGTTGTACCCCTTCGCCGGACACATCCCGGGTAATGGAGACATTCTCCCCCTTGCGGGCGATTTTATCAATTTCATCAATGTAGACGATGCCCCGTTCCGCCGCGGCAATATTCCCCCCGGCGTTCTGGATCAGCTTAAGCAGGATATTTTCCACATCCTCCCCCACATAGCCCGCCTCCGTAAGGGTGGTGGCGTCTACAATGGCGAAGGGGACCTTTAACTTTTTTGCCAGAGTCTTTGCCAGCAGGGTCTTGCCCGTACCGGTAGGCCCGATTAAAAGCACGTTGGATTTTTCAATTTCCACATCGTCATTTTCCCTGGCGGTCTTGGCTATCCGCTTGTAGTGGTTGTAAACCGCCACGGAAAGGGCTTTTTTTGCCTCGTCCTGGCCTATGATAAAAAGGTCCAGGTAGTTCTTTATTTCCCGGGGAGTGGGAATATCCCCGGTAAACTGGGAGGAAAGCTCATGGTCTTCCTCGGTAAGGATCTTGCGGCAGACCTCCACACATTCGTCACAGATAAATACATCATTGGGACCGGCGATAAGCCTTCGGGCTATTTCCGCGCTCTTGCCGCAAAAAGAACAGGTCCGCTCATAATTACCGGAACTATTGCGTATCTTTGCCATGTTTCTCCCTTGTCAGAACCGAATCCGCCACCCCATAGGAAACCGCGTCTTCGGCGGACATATAAAAATCCCGTTCCATATCGGACGCTACCTTCTCCGCGGTCTTTCCCGTATGCATGGCAAAATAGGTGATGGTAAGTTTTTTTAACCTGATGATCTCCCGGGACTGAATACCAATATCCCGGGCCTGTCCCTGGGCGCCGCCCCAGGGCTGATGGATAAGCACCCGGGAGGAGGGGAGTACCATCCGCTTCCCCGCCGCCCCCGCGGTAAGTATCAGCGCGGCCATGCTGGCGGCCTGACCCAGGCAGATAGTCTGCACATCGCTTTTTACGTACTGCATCGTATCGTATATCGCCAGCCCCGCCGTAACCGAACCGCCGGGAGAGTTGATGTACAG
>JAISFT010000141.1 GCA_031263435.1 Treponema sp.
GCAACAGCGGTTAAGGCGATCAGCAAACTTACCGATGAGGGCATTCTCTACAAGAAACGGGGCATAGGGATGTGTGTGGCCGCGGGCGCGCGTGAAAAGATTGCCGGGCGGCGCAGGGCGGTTTTTCTTAACCAGACGATAGACAGTTTGCTTGCGGAGGCAAAAACGCTGGGCATCCCGCTTGACGAACTGGTAAGCGCAATCAAACACAGGAAAGGAGCAAAGCCGAATGATTGAATTTGAAAACGTAAGCAAGCGGTACGGCGGTACAACAGCCATTGACCGTATCAGCCTCAGCATCCCCGGCAGCGGGATATACTGTCTGCTTGGCAGGAACGGCGCGGGGAAAACCACGCTGATAAAGCTGCTGGCAGGACACATCGCCGCAACGGACGGCAGCATCGCTGTCGACGGAAAGCGGGTATCGCCGGGCCGTATGCCGGAGTGCGTCAACTACATCGAAAGCGGCGCAGCGCAGTTTAACATGAGGGTGTCTGAACTCGTAGAACGTGCCGCCGAATTGCAGGACGGGTTTGACCGCGGCTTTGCGCATGAAATGACGGAGCGGTTCGAACTGAACCCCGGAAAGAAGTATAACCGGCTTTCATTCGGCATGAAAACAATGCTGACGTCAATTTTGACCCTGGCGAACAACTCCAGGGTCATTTTGCTTGACGAACCGACGCTGGGCTTTGACGCAATTATGCGCGACCAGTTCAATACCCTGCTGCTCGAAAGTTACTCCGCCCATCCGCGGGTCATCATTGTGTCCACGCACCTGATAGACGAAATAGCAAAGGTAACGGAGCGGCTGATTATCATCAACCACGGCAGAATTTTGGTGGAAACCGGAATCGAAAACATTGATGAAAAGGCTTACACGCTGACCGGACCGGCGCAGGCAGTTCTGCCCTTGCTTGGCGGGCTGAACTGCATCGGCAGGACGACTGCCGGCAGCATAATGGCGGCGCACATTTACGACAACAGGATTACGCCGCCCAACGGCGTAACAACAGACCGCCTGAGCCTGCAGGACTTCTTTATCAACCTTGTAGGAGGAAAAGGCAATGCATAAACCCATGCACTCAATAACAAAACTGAACCTAAGGAATCTCCAGGCCGCATACATTACAACCGCAAGCTGCATCGCCGCGCTTGCATCAAATTTCATCATCACTGCCATAGCCTTCCGCGGCGTGGATTTAAGTACAAATACCGGACTAAGCATTGGATGGGCGCTGTTGCTGCTGCCGATACTGGCCGGTATACTTGTAGCCTCCCGGAATTTCAGGCGGATTATCAACCTTGGCGGCAAGCGGGAAAGTTTCTTTCGCGGGTGCCTGCTGACCTACGCACTACTTGCCTGTGCAGCATCGCTGCTCGGCGTGATTATTTATTATGCGATAGATCGTCCGTATATTGCTTATGGGCGGCTTGGCGGTTTAATAACCGTACCGGAATTGTTCGGCTGGAACGTAAACGGTTTCGTTTCCTTTTTTACACAGCAGTGTGCGTTTATGTTTCTATCGGCGGTGTTTGCCCATACGTTGGCCGCCGCGCAGGGCAAGTGGTTTGGGTTCGCCGCCGATGCCGCGCTCATCGCGGTTATCTCGATATTTACGCCGATTGCCCCGTTACGGGCGGCTTTGGCGTGGTTTTTCCATGTAATACTTTTTGCACCGCCGCCGCCGCAGATTGCCGCCTGCCTGCTTCTTGCGATTGCACTTTACGCATTGAACAAACCAATCCTGGCACGGAAGGCAATCTAATGTGGTGCCAGGCACCAAAGAAGGGTGCCGGCAGGATAGCCCGGTCCCCGGAGCGTGGCAGCCGAAGGCTGCCGTAGCGGAGGGGATGCGCCCAAAAACATAAAATCTACAAGTGTAACGGGCTGCTAGGGTTTATAGCCTTTGGCTATGGCCTGGGTCAGTTTAAGTTTAAGGAAGTTGTTCTCTTTTTTAAGTTTGGAAATTTCGATCTGCTGGGTCTTCACCGTCTCGATCAGGTCTCCCTGGCTCAGGGCCCCCGAGTGGAGCAGATCTTCCACATATTCCATCTTGTTGTCAAAGTCGAGTTCCGCCTCCGCCCCCGCTTCCTGGAAGCTGCTCTCGATCTCCCTGTCGTTCAGGGGGCCTGTTTCCTCGTCGGCGGCCATGATCTTGTCGGCAATGCGGTAAATTGCCTGGGAGATAAGGGACTGGGGTTTGTAAAGTACCACCGGAAGCCGGGAGGCAAGGGCCGTGTCCTGTATGCTGTCCCGGTAAACCACTCCCAGGTGTTCAATTTTTAGATTCAAATATTCTTCGCAGGAACGGCGGATCTTCATGGCCACATCGGCGTCTTTGGGATCGTCGATCATGTTCATGATCAGTTTGGGGTGAAACCGCTCCAGATGGGTCATAAAATTTTCGTAGGATTCGGGGTCCCGGGCTTTAATTTCCGGCATCATCCTGGGGATGTAGAGCCGCTGGGGGCCGGAACCTTCTTTCCGGGACTGTTCCAGATAGGCCAGCGCGGGGCTGCCTCTGGTAAAGACGGTGTACATCATCCTGAAAACGGTATTTTTGAGGAACACATAGGCGTTGAGTACCGCGGTAACCACCGGAGCGGAAACCACGATGCCCTGACCGGAGAGGAGAAAGAAGTCCAGAATGGACTGATGTGTCCCCGCTCCCAGGTCCAGAATCAGATAGTCGGCTTCGTCTTTCAGACCCAGGAGCTGTTTAACCAGGCCCTTGCGCTGGGGTATCTTCAGATTTGCGGTTCCGGGGATCTCCTGATCCCCCGGAATGAAGCGGAGGCCCCGGACATCGGTATCGGCGATTACTTCGCCAAAGTTCTTGCGGGTATCGTTAAGCCAGACCCCAATTCCCATGCGGGGGGCCTGGTGGCCCAGGACCAGGTGCAGGTTGGAAGCCCCCAGGTCAAGATCCGCCAATACCACCCGCTGGCCCCCCTGGGCAAAGGCCACGGCCAGATTCGCCGCTAAAAGGGACTTGCCAACCCCCCCCTTCCCGCTTGCTATCGGAATAATACGCATCAAAGCCCCCCGTTTCCTGCGGCCGTTTCATCTGTGTGCTGTTCTCCGGCTTCCGCGGCCGCCCTGTGCCGGGAGCGGCGGACCAGCAGGATGCCGGCCCCCGCCGATATAAGATCGCCCAGAACAATCAGCGCAAGCCTCCCCGCGGCCGGGACTGTTCCCCCCAGGATGATTGCCAGAATTATCCTGTCCAGCCGGAAAAAACCGCAGCTTATCATGGTTACGGCGCTCAGGATCTTGCCGGCGGCATACAGGGAAGCGTAGGGGAAGTAACGGTGAAAATCTACCAGTAAAAACAGGACCATCAGCGGGAACAGTGCATTGGCTGCCCCGAAGATCAGGGCGGGGAATCCGTCCTCCCGGGTATCTCCGGTCATGATGCGGACAAGAACCGCCAGGCGGAATACCTCGTAAACCAGGAGCCCCCATTGCAGGGGCCGGAAAACACGCGGTTCACCGCCGGTCTGATTGCTCATAACAAAAATTTAAGGATATACCCCGCCCCGGTCAACCCTTTGCCCATTGGGGAGACATTGACAAACCAATTTGCTTATCTACAATAAAGTAATGAATTGGCAAAAAGATCATTCCCAAGGCGGATCCCCCAGGGTACCCCCTCTGGTCCTTTGGACCGGCGCTACCCTTATTATCGGTCTCGTGTTTGTGCTTGCCTCCGCGCCGCCGGCCCAGGCCCAGAACAATACACGAAATGCCCAATGGTATAGTTCAAACCTTCAGCATGTTTTTGACTATATCCAGCGTCATTATGTTGATGAGGTTGACCCCAAGGTGGTTTTCGAGGGGGCCCTAAACGGCATTTTCAATGCCCTGGGGGACCCCTATTCCAGTTTTTTGCCGGAAAGCGAGATGTCGGACATGAACGAGACCACCCAGGGGATCTTTGGAGGGGTTGGTCTGTATATTACCGCGGGGGATCTACAGGGGGACGGCACGATGAAGTACGTGGAAGTTGCTGCCCCGATGGAAGATACCCCCGGCTGGCGTGCGGGAATCAACCCCCTGGACCGGATCATCAAGATCGATGATGAATCCACCGACGGCCTTACGATGAACGAGGTCCTTGCCCGGCTGCGGGGACAGCCCGGACAGCCGGTAACAATCCTGCTCCGCCGGGGGGAGAGTCTGGAATTCCCGGTAACCATTATCCGGGAAGTTATCGAGGTGCCCACCACAAAATACGCCATGATCGGCGATACAGGCTACTTGAAGCTCCTTACCTTTACCCCGATGACCGCGGAACGGGCCCGGGAAGCCCTGGACCATTTCAGGGCCAACAACTACAAGGGTCTGATCCTGGATCTTCGGAATAACTACGGCGGCCTGCTCCAGTCCGCGGTGGATATCTGCAATCTTTTCCTGGATTCCGGCACGGTGGTCAGCACCCGGTCCCGTATTGCCTCGGAGAATGCGGTCTTTGGCGCCCGCTCTCCCGCCCTGGTGCCCACCAATATTCCGGTTATTGTGATTATCAACCGGGGTTCCGCCAGCGCTTCGGAGATTGTGGCCGGCGCCCTTAAGGATCGCGGCCGGGCCTACCTTGTGGGGGAACGTTCCTATGGCAAAGGTTCGGTACAACAGGTCTATGCCCTGGGCAGCACGGGCTTTAAGCTTACTACCGCCCGGTATTATACCCCCAGCAATGCAAACATTGATAAGATCGGCATACCCCCGGACCGGGAGGTAAAGTACCCGGACTTTACCGAGGATGATGCCGGAGAACTGAACCGTTTGCTGCAGACCGACAGGATAGCGAAGTATATCGAGGACAATCCCAACGCCGGTACCCTGGAAATTGCCGGTTTTGCCCAGACCCTCCGGCGGGATTACAGCCTGGATGTCGATGTGCTGCGGCGGCTTATCCGCAACGAGCAGATTCGGAAGGTAATCGCCCCGGTGTACGATCTGGAATACGATATTCAACTTCAGGCGGCGGTCGACATTCTGCGGAGCGGAAGCTACTCCGGGCTTATGAGGGCCAGTAAAACCCTAAAAACCCTGCAGGAAGAAGCGGCGCAGGAAGATTTTGCCCAGGCTTCATAAGAGAATCTGTCGTGGAAAGGGAACGGATCAACTTCTTAAAGGTCCCCATTGATAGTGTGCCCCATGAGCAGTTGGGTCTGGTGGTTTACGATCTCCTCCGCAAGGGAGAGGGCCGGGATGTGGTTCTCCTTTCGTTGACGGATCTGCTTAGGGCCCGGCGGAACGGTGAGTACCGTGAGTATGTGCAGAAGGCCGCCCTGGTTATCCCCATAAGCAAGAGTATTGTGGGGGGCATCCGTTTTTTGACAGGGAAGCAGGCGGTCCGCTACATGCCCTTTGATTTTGTTGTAAGCTTGCTCAGTATATTGGAGGAGCGGGAGCTCTCCATCTTCCTTTTGGGGGGAAAGCTGCGGGTGCTGCGAAAGACCGAAAACAACATCCGCCAGACCTTTCCCCGGCTTAGGGTGGTGGGGCGTTTCCCCGGCTCCTTCAGGAGGCAGGAGGAGGCCGCAATTGTGGAGGCTATCCGCAAAGCCGCGGCTTCCCTGCTCCTGGTGGGCAAGGGCGTCCGGGGGGAGGAACACTGGATTGCCCGGTACAGCGGCGCCCTTAATCCGGGGCTCAGGCTCTGGTGCAGCGACCTCTACGATGTGTTCACCGAGCGCCGCCGCCGTCCCTCCCGCCGGACCTTTGACCGGGGCCTGGAATTTATGTCCTACTGTTTTCAAAATCCCCTCAAATTTTTCCGAATCTTCCCCTATTTTTATTATAAGCTTCTCCTTTTGGGCCATAAATTTTTCGGCAGATCCCGCTAACCGGCTGCCCGTGTTGTACCCGTCTATGCGGGACAGGATAAGGAAGGATCATGATCGCTGAATTTACCGTGGAAAATTACCGTTCGTTTAAGGAAAGGCGCACGCTTTCATTGGTTTCGACAAAAAGTAATGAAATGTCAGATTCAAATACTATTGGAGTGAATGAGAAGATACGGTCCCTTAAAAGCGCTGTCATCTATGGCGCCAATGCCAGCGGTAAATCGAATCTGTTTTATGGGTTAAGGTTTTTCTTAGAATTTGCCGTTACCTCCGGTCCCCAAACGCAGATCGGTGATTTAATCCAAGTAGAGCCATTCGCCCTGTCGCGGCAGACCGAGGCGGCCCCCTCCGCGTTTGAGATAATTTTTTATATCCCCGATGATCATGAAAAAATGATACGATACCGTTATGGGTTTTCCGCCGGTGTCGAAAAGGTGGAATACGAATATCTATTCGCCGTCAATAATGTCCGGGAAGTGCCGCTGTTTACTCGTAGGGGTCAGGAAATTGAGTCCACTGCAAATTTCAGGGAAGGGGCCAGGGGCAGATCCTCTGTCCGGGAAAACTGTACTTTTCTGTCCGTTTGCGCCCAGAATAACGGTGAGATTTCCGCCCGGATCATTGCCTATTTTAGGAGAATTCAGGTTCTTTCCGGTCTTGGCAGTCAAAGGATTATCCCCCAGGAATATTTCGGCGACCCCGCGTACCAAAAAAGAACTATTGATTTTCTGAAATTCGCAGACACTCAGATTATCGACATGAAAATGGAGCGCATCCCGGTTATCGCCGGTGAATCGCCGGGTTTGGAGAACCGAATTGGATATAGAAACAGAATTTTGTTTGGCCACACCCATTATGATGATGAACAGGCGGACGGCCAGAGGTATTTTTCTTTAGATGATGAATCCGCCGGTTCCCGGAAACTTTTTTTATATTCGGGCCCTGTTCTTGAGGCCCTGGAAAACGGGCTGCCCCTCTTTATAGACGAATTTGATTCTCTTTTGCACCCCCTTATCATTGAAAGCATCATAAAACTTTTCAATTCGCCGCTTACAAACGCAAAAAACGCCCAGCTTGTTATTTCCTGCCATGCGGTCAATATTTTGACCAATAAATTGTTTCGCCGGGATCAGGTGTGGTTTTGCGAAAAAGACCAATACGGCGCGACAGACCTGTATTCTCTTGCCGAATACAAGGAACCGGTAAGAAATGACGCGGTTTTTGGTAAAAGTTACCTCCAGGGAAAATACGGCGCTATTCCCTATATTGGCGAGATCGATCTGCAAATTGGGAATAAAAGCAATGGGGCATGATAAGTTATTCCAAAAAAGAAATATTTCCCTGACTCGTGTCCGGAATATCAGAAAGCCGCGCCGGATCTTAATTGTCTGTGAGGGGGCAAAGACGGAACCCGGCTATTTTAGGGAATTTCCCAATAATCCCGATGTTTACGACAAGATAGATATTTATGGTACGGGTTATAATACCGTGTCCCTGGTGCGTGAGGCGATACGCATTAAGCACGAGGCGATTCAAAAGAAAGAACCGTATATCGAGGCATGGTGCGTCTTTGATAAAGACGATTTTCCTGTGGATTCTTTTACAAACGCCATTGCTCTAGCGGAAGGAAATCAAATAAAGTGCGCCTATTCGATAGAAGCCTTCGAATTGTGGTATCTGCTCCATTTTAACTACTACGATGCGGCATTGTCCCGCGGGCAGTATCAGGAAAAACTTTCCGACTTGCTGAAGAAACCCTATGCTAAAAATGACAGCAAAATGTACAAAATACTGCAAAAACGTCAAAGCACTGCCCTGCAGAATGCTCAAAAACTTTTTGCCAGGCAGTGTGGTCTACCTGTAAGAGAACAGAATCCGGTTACCACGGTTTTCAGGCTTGTTGAACGGTTAATGGGGTAAAGTCCGCCGGCGGAGCCGGATATGGGGTTGGTGGAGAATCTTGCCACATGATCCATGTGGGGGGTAGCCGGAACCAAAAACCCTGGCGGGTTTTTGGTTTTCGGAGTTTGGGGCCCAGCCCCAACCGCCATGACGGGGAGCACGCAGGGTTTTTGCGGCGGCCAGGGGGGGCCAGAGGAAAGGCGGGAGCTCCAGGGCCCGGCCCTGGAGCCCGGCTACGGGCGGATTGGCCGTGGTAGCGGGCCCCCCCTTCTAAAACTGAAAAAGGTGCCGCCAGAATGGCGCAGGCACCAGACCTTGCGGTTTCCAACGAAAACGTTTATCATCTTCGTATGATTGACGGGGTTCTTATTGACACTTTTAATCTTCAGTCCCGGCAGTTTGCGGTTCGTTGGACGGCTCTTATCCGTAAGAACCCCCAGCTTAAACGGTACAATGCCCTGGATGATGAGACTTTGATCGAATCGGACAGGCTCTTTTATCCGCTGCTGGCCCGGACCCTTTCCCGGGGTCTGGACCGTTCGGTTCTGGGGGGCTTTTTTGCCGATCTGGGCAAGAAGCGGATGAACGATGGTTTTCCCATTTCGGAGGTTATCTACGCGGTGAATCTGGCGCAGAAGGTGGTTATTGAATACATTATGACCGATTATGCCCCGGAGAACACCCTGCGGATGTACCAGTCCATGGGGATTATGACGGAAATTTCGGAATTTTTTCTTTTGGGTTGTTTTTACCTGACCAAAGGCTTCCTGGAAGCCACCTACACCCACATGAACAGCCAGGATAATGTCTCTAAAGACCTGTTGAACAAGTATTTTCGGGACGATTTTTTCTTCAAAAAGGATTAATTTTGTCCCGAGGGGTGATAAAAAACCGTGGATATCAAAAACTCACTGGAAGAATTTAAGGTTATTTTTTCCATTCCCCTGCCCGGGGGTTTGTCCTTTACGTTTCTTGGCCAAACCGTCAGTTCCATTGATATTAACGAGACGATTCTTGTCTCCTGGGTGGTAATGGCCATCCTGATCCTGGCCGCCCTGCTCCTTACCCGCCGCCTGCGGGAGGTGCCCCGGGGCCCCCAGGTGTTCCTGGAATGGGCTGTCGGCTTTCTGAACGACTTTTCCCGGGAGCATTTTGGCAAGCGGGCCCAGGTGTACGGCCCCTATATTGGGACCGTGTTTTTGTTCCTGCTCCTGGCCAATACCATTCCCGTCATTTCCCCCCTGTCCATCAGTATTTTGGACCTGGAACCCCCGTTTGTCATCAAGCCCCCCACCCGGGATATCAACCTGACCGCGGCCTTTGCCCTGGTTTCTATCCTGCTGGTCCTTTTTGGGGGCCTGCGGGCCCGGGGCATCAAGGGCTGGGCGAAGAACCTGTGCCACCCGGTGCCCATGATGCTCCCGTTTAACCTGCTGGAGTATATAATCCGCCCGGTGTCCCTGTGCCTCCGGCTCTTTGGGAACATCCTGGGGGGCTATATCATTATGCTTTTGGTGGAGCTTGCCCTGCCGGTCCCGGTGCTGGTCCCGGTGGCCCTGTCCCTCTACTTTGATTTCTTCGACGGCCTTATCCAGGCGGTGGTCTTTTGCTTTTTGACCACGCTGTTTGTGGGAGAAGCGGTGGAGGCCTAGGCCTGCAGTCCGGCACGGGCCGGAATGAGATGTGTTCCGCGGTATCCGGGAAAGGCCCGCGGTTGTTATAATTGTTTTGTCAAGGAGAATTTTATGACTAATCTTCTGTTTCTTATCGGTGCGGGTATTGCCGTAGTTACCGGTATTGGGGCCGGCATCGGTATTGGTATTGCCACTTCCGGCGCTTCCCAGGCTATCAGCCGGCAGCCGGAGGCTTCCGGAAAGATCATGACTGTCTTTTTTCTGGGCATTGCCCTGGCGGAGGCTACCGCCATCTACGGTTTTGTGATTGCCATTCTGATCTTCACCAAGGCCGCATAGGGGCAGGCCATGTTAATTCCTTCCATTGCCACGTTCCTCGTAACCCTGATCAATATTGCCATCCTCTTCGTGATTCTTCGGGCGCTGTTGTTTAAGCCGGTTACCAAATTCATGGCGGATCGGAGCAGGAAGATCGAGGAGAGTCTCGCCGGCGCGGAGAGCGAAAAGGTCCAGGCCCGGCAGCTCCTTGAGCAGTACCAGACCCAGTTGAAAAGTGCCGACGAGGAAGCGGAGGCGATTCTAAAGAGCGCCCGGGAAAACGCCGGGCAGGAAGCGGAGCGGATCGTCGCGGAGGGAAAGGCCCGGGCGGAGAATCTGATCGCCGCGGCCCGGACCCGGATCGATTCCGAGCAGCAGGCGGCCCTGGCCCTGTTTAAGACCGAAGCCGCTGCCCTGGTACTTGCCGCCGCGGGGCGGCTCCTGATGCGGGATCTGAGCCAGGAGGATGACCGCCGCCTGGCCGCCAGTCTGCTTAAGGAACTATCCACCGGCACAGGGGCCTAGGGGATGTTTGTTCCGCAATGCTGGGCCCGGGGCTTTATCAGCGCCGCGGGGGACGCCGCGCCGGCTGCCCTGGCTTTGGTTAAGGTTCTGGCCCCGGTCATCCTTTCCGCCCCGGGACAGGTATCGGGCACCGCGGCGGCACGGGGTCTGGAGCCGCTGATCCGCGGGGCCCTTGCCGCCGCGGCGCCCTCCGGCGCCCCGGGGTCCGATGCTCCGGCCGCTTCTTCTGTTGAGCCGGCCCTGGGCCTCATACTGCTGCTGGTAAAAAAGCAGTTGTTTAAGCACATCGAAAAAATCATAGAGGCCGTGGAGCAGGAACTTGACGCCCGGCAGGGTGTCCTGCGGGTACGGCTGGAGTCCGCCCGGACGGCAGAGGGTGATTTTTTGGAAGAACTCAGGCTGGGACTCATGAAAAAAACCGGCGCCGCGGAGGTCAGGCTGGATACTGCGGTAAATCCGGACTTGCTTGCGGGGTACCGCCTGTGGATCGGCAGCCAGACAATCGAAGCAAGCCTGCGGCTCCACCTGCGGCAACTGGGGGCGGAACTCGCAGAAATGCATACGAAAACTTATAGTGAAGATAGCGCAACCCACGGAGGTTTTTGATGGCCGATTATGGAAACCTGGCCAGGGTTTTACAGGAACAAATTAAACACTGGGAGGGAAAGTCCTCCTCTGATTCTACTGGTTTTGTGGTCCAGGTGGGGGATTCTGTGGCCACCGTCTACGGCCTCGACAGGGCGGTATACGGGGAACTGGTAGATTTTTCCTCCGGGGCCACGGGGGTAGTCCTTAATCTTGAAGAAGAAGGGGTTGGCTGCGTCCTCCTTTCCGGAGAGTCCCTGGTAAGAGAGGGGGAGGAGGCCCGGGGTACCGGCAAGGTAGTGTCGGTTCCGGGGAGCGACGCCCTGCTGGGCCGGGTGGTAAACCCCCTGGGGGAGCCGGTGGACGGCAGGGGGCCCATTGCTGCGGAGGAATACCTTCCTGTGGAAAGCCCCGCGGCCCCGGTAATCGACCGGGGGACCGTGGACGAGCCCCTGCAGACCGGCGCCCTTTCGGTGGACGCCATGATACCCATCGGCCGGGGTCAGCGGGAACTTATCATCGGGGACCGGCAGACCGGCAAGACCGCCCTGGCCATCGACACGATCATCAACCAGAAGGGCAAGGGCGTGTACTGTGTGTACTGCGCCATCGGGCAAAAGTCCTCCGCCGTGGCGGCCATCATCAAGAACTTAGAAAGATTCGGGGCCATGGATTACAGCTTTGTGGTGTTGGCCTCCGCATCGGACTCCGCGGCCCTGCAGTACCTGGCCCCCTATTCCGCGGTGGCTATGGCGGAACATTTTATGAAGGCAGGGAAGGATGTGCTGGTGATCTACGATGACCTTTCAAAACACGCCGTGGCTTACCGGACCATATCCCTGCTCCTCCGCCGGCCCCCGGGACGGGAAGCCTTTCCCGGGGATGTGTTTTACCTCCATTCCCGGCTTCTGGAGCGGTCCGCCAAACTTTCCGATGCCCGGGGCGGGGGTTCCATCACCGCCATGCCTATTGTGGAGACCCAGGCGGGGGATATTTCTTCCTACATTCCCACCAATGTCATTTCCATAACCGATGGTCAGATCTTTCTGGACTCGGAACTCTTTAACTCCGGCTTCAGGCCCGCCGTCGATGTGGGCCTTTCCGTCAGCCGGGTAGGGGGCTCCGCCCAGTCCAGGGCCATTCGCAAGATCTCCGGCCGCCTGCGCCTGGACCTGGCCCAGTACCGGGAGATGGCCGCCTTTGCCCAGTTCGGCAGCGATCTGGACAAGGCTACCCAGGACAAACTGGCCCAGGGAGTCCGGCTGATGGAGGTCCTTAAACAAGCCCAGTTTAGGCCCTATGCCATGGAAGAGCAGACCGTCATTCTCTTTACCGCGGTCAACGGCTATCTCATGGATGTGGCGGTGGACCTGGTTGGGGACTTTGTCCGGGGCCTGTTGGACTACATCAGGGCCCATAACCGGGGTCTTCTGGACGACATTGCCCGTACCGGGGCCACCACGCCGGAGCAGGAGGGGGAACTGCGCGGTGCGGTGGATGCTTACAAACAGGTAAAGCGGTAGGTCCGTCAATGGCAAATTTACGGGATGTCCGCCTGCGGATGCGGGCCATAACCCAGACCCTCCAGGTAACCAAGGCGATGAACCTTATCTCCACCGCCAAACTGCGGAAGGGCCGCCGGCTTCTGGAAGATACGGAGCCCTACTTTACCCGGATACAGAAATCCATGTTCGATATCCTGTCCGGCGCGGGGAATGTGCAGAGCGGTTTTATACGGACCCGGGAAAAGAACAGCAACTACCATACCGCCATCGTTGTAATCACCAGTGACAAGGGCCTGGCAGGGGGCTACAACGCCAATGTGTGCCGCCATGCGATGGAACTCTGCAAAAAAGTTACCAACCCCATCCTGGTTTTAAGCGGCGTTATCGGGCAGCGTTACTTTGCCCGTACCCCGTACCTGGTGCTGGAAAATTTTTCCTTCCGGTCCCAGATGCCCACCGTGGAGAACGCCAACGAAATCGCCGGCTATCTTATCTCCCAGTTTGAATGGGGAATGTTTAACGAAGTCCATGTGGTCTACACCCACATGTACAGTACCATCAAACTGCTCCCCCGGGGACAGCAGATTCTCCCTCTGGATCTGAGCCGGATGCAGGAGGAACTTTCCCGGGCGGAGGGGCAAAAACGGGTGGAACTGCAGTTTGAATTCCTCCCCTCCCCGGACGAGGTTTTTAACGCCCTGGTGCCCCTCTATATCCGGGGTATCATATACGGTTCCCTGGTCGAAGCCTATGTAAGCGAACAAAGCGCCCGCATGGCCGCCATGGACGAGGCCAGCAAGAGTGCGGAGGAGATGCTTGCCACCTTGCAGCTTAGTTACAACCGTGCCCGTCAGGCGGGAATCACCCAGGAGATGACGGAGATCGTTTCAGGTTCCGCGGCCCAGCAGTAGGCAGGCCGGGGAATAAGCCATAGTAAATAAGGCATAGTAAGGGAAGTCCAGCGGCGCTGAGCTTCACAGGAGTAGGGTAATGGGCAGTATTGGTCGTATCACCCAGATAGTTGGTCCGGTGGTCGATGTTCGTTTTGAAGGCGGCATCCCCGCCATTCTCAGCGCTCTGGAGATAAAAGTTCCCGCCGATAAGGGCGGGAACCGGGTGGTGTTGGAGGTTCTGCAGCATATCGGGGACAACCGGGTGCGCTGTGTGGCTATGGAGGCTACCGAGGGACTCTCCCGGGGCCTGGAGGTGGAAGACACCGGTTATCCCATCCGGGTCCCCGTGGGGGAAGATGTGCTGGGCCGCATGTTCTCCGTTACCGGCAAGATCATCGACGACAAGGGGGCCTTTAGCTGCGCCGATTACGCCTCCATCCACCGGCCCGCCCCCAGCTTCGAGGAACAGCGTCCCGCCACAGAGGTGCTGGAAACGGGGATCAAGGTCATCGACCTGATGGCCCCCTACGCTAAGGGTGGAAAGGTCGGCCTCTTCGGCGGCGCCGGGGTGGGCAAGACCGTCATCATCATGGAACTGATCCGCAACATCGCCACCGAACATTCGGGGTATTCGGTCTTCGCCGGGGTAGGGGAGCGTTCCCGGGAGGGGGCGGACCTCTGGCGGGAGATGAACGAAAGCGGGGTTATCGACAAAACCGCCCTGGTTTTTGGGCAGATGAACGAACCCCCCGGCGCCCGTATGCGGGTTGCCCTTGCCGGCCTTACCATGGCGGAACACTTCCGGGACCAGGG
>JAISFT010000232.1 GCA_031263435.1 Treponema sp.
TTTTTATGTATTATAATAACATCTTTATACTACCTGTACAATCAGAAGAAAATATGCGTCAGATAGCGGTCGGCCAGCGTGAGGATCCCCACAATTCCCGTATAGGCCGCAAAACCCCACAGAGACCGCTCCCGGACAATCTTGAGCATAATTTTGATAGAAAAAAAGCCTACCACCGCGGCGGTAATGGTTCCTGCGGCCAAAGACAAGCCGCCAATACTGCCGGCGCCGCCGACTCCGGCAGCCTCAGCGGCCCCGGACACCCCGGCCAGGTCCTTGATCTGCAGCACCAGGGCCCCCAGAATCGCCGGAATTGAAAGTAAAAATGAAAACCGGGCGGCAAAGTCCCGGTTCAAGCCCCGGATCAGCGAAGCGGAAATAGTGGACCCGGAACGGGAAAGTCCCGGCACAATGGCAATGGCCTGAAAAATCCCAATAAAAAGGGAGTCCAGCCAGGTCATTTCCCCTTTTTTGCGCAGATTCACAGCCCTTTTTGAAAGAATTTCCGCAGAAGCAAGGAAAATCGCGGTAAGAAGAAAGGTAAAACCCAGAAAGGCCCCGGACTCAAAGGCCGCCTCAATTGCATCATTAAAAATCAGGGCAGCAAGCACCGCGGGCAGGGTTCCCAGGACAAGATACGCAGTAAGGGGCTGGATGGGCCGCCTCAGAAGAGCCCAAATATCGTCCCGGAGGACCACCAGTACCGCAATCAGGGTTCCCCCATGGAGCAGGGTATCGAAAAACAATGCAGGCCCGGAAACCCTCAGGATCTTCTGAAAAAGCACCAAATGGCCGGAACTGCTCACCGGGAGGAATTCGGTAAGCCCCTGGATCAGCCCCAAAACAAGAGCCTCAAAAATACTCATGTCCCAGAGTACCAGGGAGCCGCAGCACAGTGCAAGAACAGGAAAATCCACCGCATAAACGCATAGAAGCGGGGATTTGCAAGAAAACCTGGTACACTGGTACAATTGGACAGAATGGGCAAAAATGCTCAACTTACCGAACGCGCAAGGGATTGGAGGGGTGCCGCCCCGCAGGGGCGAGCAGCCACGGCGCTATGCGCCGGGGCCGGAGCGAAGCGGAGCCCCGAAAAGCCCGGTTTCCGGCGTGTTATCTTCGGGAGGTCCGAAGATAACACGCCGGAAATGCGCCCAAAATAAGATAAAAATTCCTACGCGTTTATCCTGAATCCACCGCCAAGGCGCCTGTATTTACTTTTATATAAATGTCTGTGGAGTCCCGGCAAGCTTTATCCAGGTCAATTCATGCTTGTTATGGCAAAGATGCAGTACCTGGCTGCCGGGAATCCCCGCAAAACGCCGGACCGTATCCATATCCGGTTTACCCTGCATCTTAAGGGTACAGACAAAGTTGCTGCAAATTCCGGCCGCCAGCAGCTTTTCCACCCATTCGTAAAGCCGGGGCGGATAACAGGCCACATCACAAAAGACCCAGTCCACCGGTCCAATATCCGCAGGATCGAGGGTAAAGGCATCGTGTTTGATATAGCGCACCGCGGGCAAACCATCAGGACTGTTCATGGCAAGGACACGGGGCTCCAAGGGTGAACGATCAACGGCAACCACCCGCACTCCCAAACGGGCCAGGGCCCAGGTCCAGCCGCCGGGACTGGCCCCCGCATCCAGGCAGCAATTACCGGGACCAGGCCAGCAGCGGCAGCGGACTAAACTTTCCC
Source organism: Treponema sp. (assembly GCA_031263435.1). The sequence goes on from JAISFT010000232.1 coordinate 1,700, forward strand.
AAAGCTTAAGGTAGGCCCGGCTGGGGGGTCCCTCTTTATCTTCGGCAAAGCGGATAAGCCCGGCAGGGAACGGACTGGAACAAAGCGCCGACCCCATCAGGGTATGGGCATCCAGCAGAGTCCAGCTCCCCATGGGGACATCGGGAAGTAACCAGGGGAAATTCCGGGGCTTATCCGACAGAGGGGGCATACGGGAATTGATGAGTTCTCCCCGGCGGAACTGCTCCGTAAGTACCGGCGCCCAATTCCGCTGTATACCCCGCAAATGCCGGGCCGCTTCGGAGATAGAATCGAATTCCAAAATAAACGGTTTTATCCAGCTATTGCACTGCCAAAACACCGGGTTTTCCGGTGTACTATCCACATAATACAGGGAACCTTTGGAAAAAGATGTACCGGAATCCCGGCGGAGCCCCAACTCGGCTTCAAGATGGTCCTCAAAACCCGGCGCCGCCTGGTATACCCGTCCGGAAAGGAAGGTTTCCCTCATCGTATCTCAATAAGTGCAAAGGGCTGCTGGTTTAAGCCCTCAAAGGCTAAGAATCCTGCTTCAGAGGACTGGAAAAAGACTTTTGCCGGCGATCTCCCTGCCAGGCAAGGTAATCCACATAACGCTGAAAAAGCTTACCCTTTGGGGAAGCGATGATACTAAATCCCACGTCCCCGGAATAGCCGGCCGGACTAAGCCATACCGCCTTTACCTCAAGTTCAAAACGGCCAATCCTGGCGCTTGCCTCCGGAATAATCTCCAAAACATAAGGCGTATCAAGCTGTATATCCGACAAGGAAGTACACTCAACACGGCATCCGGTAACGGAAATATCTTTAAGGAGGTTCTCTCCCCCTATAATACCCTGGAATTTTACCCGGGCAAAGGACCGGTATCTGGTATAAGATCGGTTATCTACCTGTTCCTCCTTCCCTATCCCCGTATGCTGCCGGCGAAGAGACTCCTGCAGACGCTTTATCGAAAATTCCCTCATGCCTTATTTTCTAATGAAAGGATAACACTTCGTCAACTCCACTCCGGCATGTGAGGTATACAAACATATAGTCTATAATGGTAACATAAGATCAGGACACCACATTATGAATATTTTACAGCTTTACGCCTCCATTCGTACCCACGGCAGCGTAAGCTTTGCCCGATCCGGCGGCCCCGGAGGCCAAAATGTCAATAAGGTCAACACAAAAGTCTGCCTGCGCCTCAAAATTGGGGAACTGGAAGGACTTTCGGAAGCTGAAATGGACCGTCTTCGCAGTATCCTTGCACCGCGTATCACAGCGGAAGACGAAATCGTCATCAATTCCAGTGAGGAACGTTCCCAGCGGGCAAACCTGGAGCGATCCTACCTGCGACTCGAAGCCCTAATCAGTGCCGCAGCACGACTCCCCAAGCACCGCCGCCCCGGCAAACCCAGCCGGGTAGCAAAGGAAAACAGGCTGCACAGCAAACGCCTTCACGGTCTTAAAAAAACAGACAGAAAGTCCCCCACCGAAGATTAACGTCAATAACAACTCAATCCAGCTGCATAGGCATGACAATATGAAAAAATTCCTTTTCCGGCACGGGCTGAATGGTTA
>JAISFT010000287.1 GCA_031263435.1 Treponema sp.
GACACGGTACCGGGGCCCTGGGCATTGCTTGAGGACCTGATCCTGACCTGGGGGGGCGTCCTGTTTCCCGGCCTGCAGGTCAGGGAGACTCTGCTGTTCAAGGTAAACCGGGATGCGGATTTTTCCGTGGACGAACGGCGGGACGAGGATTTTATTGAAGCTATGGAAGAAGTTCTGGAGGGCCGGGAAAGATCCATGGCGGTACGGATGGTCTACTCCCCGCCGGGCGGCCGGATCCTTGATGAGCTGGCCCGGCGTTTTTCCCTGGAGGCGGAGGATCTATACCCCATGGAACCCCTGGACCTGGGGAGTCTTGTGGACCTGGTGAATATCCAGGGCTTCGATCAGCTCAAGGAGAAGCCCCGGCAGATCTACCCCAGCGCCGTGTTTGGCGGGGACGAATCCGTCTGGGACATCATAGAGGCGGGGGATGTGATGATCCACCTGCCCTACCATGCGTTTGATCCGGTGGTCCGCTTTTTCCAGGAGGCCGCCGCGGATCCTCAGGTTCTCTCTATAAAGACTGCCCTGTACCGGACCAGCGGGAATTCCCCGATCATCCGGGCCCTGGAGGAGGCCGCCCTTAAGGGCAAGCAGGTTACCGCCCTGGTGGAGCTTAAGGCCCGGTTCGATGAGGAGCGGAACATTACCTGGGCCAACGAACTTGAAAAAGCGGGGGTGATTGTGGTGTACGGCCTGGCCCGGCTCAAGGTCCATGCCAAGATAAGCCTGGTAATACGCCGGGAAAACGGCCGGATAAAACGTTATGTCCACCTGTCCACGGGGAACTACAACGACAAGACCGCCCGGCTCTACGAGGACCTGGGGCTTTTTACCTGCCGGGAAGATATTGCCTTTGACGCGGGGCTGATCTTTAACATGATTACCGGTTATTCGGCCATTGAGCCCTTGCGGAAACTGGTGATCGCCCCCACCGGCCTGAAGCGGCGTCTGCTGGAACTTATCGACCGGGAGATAGACCGGTCCAACAGGGAAAACCCCGGCAGGATCATGGTCAAGATCAATTCCCTGGCAGATGCGGATATTATCGACGCCCTGTACCGGGCCTCCCAGGCAGGGGTAAGCGTACTCCTCTGTGTCCGGGGGATCTGTACCCTGGTTCCCGGCGTGCCGGGGCTTTCGGAACATATCCGGGTAACCAGCATTATCGACCGTTACCTGGAACATTCCCGAATTTACTGCTTTGCCAACGGCGGCGCGGAGGAGATCTACCTTTCCAGTGCGGACTGGATGCCCCGGAATCTGGAGCGCCGGGTTGAACTCATGTTCCCGGTTCTGCAGGAAAATCTGCGCCGGCGGCTGCGGGAAATTCTGGAAGCTTATTTCCGCGACAACACCCAGGCCAGGATCCTCGATGAAAACGGTAATTGGAACCTGCTGAGCCCCGCCTCGGGAGAAAGCCCCTTTAGGATCCAGGAGTACCTGCTTTCCCGGGCCGCAGCGGAGTACCCCGAAACCTCCCGGACCGGGTTTACCGTGCGCCGGAGTCCTTCATAGACGACTGTTCTTTTTATGGAGGATCTGTATGAGACATTTTGAAACGATCAGGACGCGGTTTACCGCTGTCGGCAGCATGCTGCGGATTTTGTGGGAGATGGACAAGGGTTACCTGTTCCTGAATATCGCCGATATTCTTGTTTCGGTTCCCAAGCCCTTTGTCGGCATGTTTCTCGTCAAGAGCTCTATCGACATGCTGACCAACGCCGCCCGATTCGCGGACTATTGGCCGCCGGTGTTGTTCCTCCTGACCCTGGGCCTCGCGATCGAGATAGTTTCGTCCATACTTGCCAATTCGGCAGTACTCAACTGCAACAGGATTACCAACAAAATGGAGTTCATGATTTTTGCCAAATCCATCGAACTTGATTATGAAATGCTCCTGGACAAGGCCGTCATGGAAAAGCGCCAGCGGGCGTTGAAGGTAAACACCCGGGGCTGCTTTAATATGCTTGCCGGGAATTTCAGGCAGATCGTGTCGGGGCTGATAACACTATGCGGTATTGTATACATCATTTCGGGCATCGAATGGTGGATAGTGCTGGCGGTCATTGCCATTGCGGCGGTTAATACAAAAGCGGCTTCCGTCAGGAGGAACACGCTCTACAGGATAGATAAGGAAATGGCCCCTTGGGACAGAAAATACTATTATATCAGAGGTCTTGATTCGGATGCAGGATACGCCAAGGAACTGCGGGCCTATGACATGCTCGGCGGCATAACCATTTTGTTTCAGAAAGCGGTCGATGTCGCCCATGATTTTATAAACCGGCATAGGAATATGGTAATCCGGGAAGAGGCGCTGAGGTATGTAACCGGGTTTGGGCTTAACGCAGTGATGTACTGCTACCTGGGCTTCAAGCTGCTGGTAAAACGGCTTATCACGGTGGGCGATTTTTCCATGTATCTGAGCGCGATTACCACATTCAGCGCAACTATTCAAAATGTCGTAAACGCGTATCTTGACATCAGCGTGAACGGCGAATACATAAAGGATTACCTCGACTACCTGGCGATACCCTCCCGTATGAAAAAGGGCGGCAGGGCCCTGCCCGATTCCGGCGCCGCGGGCCCGGTCTTTACGCTGGAAAACGTCGGCTTTACCTACCCGTACCAGACTACGCCGAGCGTTAAAAACGTCAGCCTGACCCTGAACGGCCGGGAGCGCCTCGCCATAGTCGGCGAGAACGGCGCGGGCAAAACCACGCTGATCAAGCTGCTGATGCGGCTGTTCGAGCCGACGGAAGGCCGGATTCTCCTGAACGGTGTCGACATCCGGGAGATCGATTACCGTCAGTACCTGCGCCTGTTTTCCTCGGTGTTTCAGGACTACAAGCTCTTTGCCTTTCGTATTGCCGATAACATCACGTCCCTCAAGGACGGCCCCGCGGATGCCGCGAAGATGGCGGACAGCCTTGCCAAAGCGGGGCTGGATGAAAAGATCGCGTCCCTGCCCAAGGGTACGGACACCTACCTCTACAAGTTCTACGAGGAAGACGGGGTGGAACTTTCCGGCGGGGAGTCCCAGAAGCTGGCCCTTGCCCGGGCCCTCTATAAGGACGCCCCCGTGGTCATACTGGACGAGCCCACCGCGGCCCTGGACCCCCGGGCGGAGTACGAGATCTACACGCGCTTTTTCGAGATGGTCAAAGACAAGACCGCAGTGTTCATCACCCACCGGCTGTCCAGTACACGTTTCTGCGACCGCATCGTGGTGCTTAAAGACGGTTCCATCGTGGAGACCGGGACCCACGATGCGCTGCTTGAGCGGGGCGGCTACTACGCAGAACTGTTCAACATGCAGGCGCGGTTTTACACGGATAATAATCACCATGAAGCTTTCTAAAACGTGTATTTTATCCCTGCTTTTACAAAACCATTGTCCCGGTATTGCCCAAAGGGCCCCGCATCATCGCCGCCGAAGATGCCGCCGGACAGTTCGACGGACACCACGTCTTTCGTCCAGATCAGGGAAGGGGCAAGCATAAAATCCCC
>JAISFT010000047.1 GCA_031263435.1 Treponema sp.
ACAGCGGGCGGCCAACATGAAGGCCGCGCAGGGCGCGTATGTCGAAAAACAGGAACGGGCGCTTGCTCGATAGCTTGTTCAAGAGGAAGAGGAAACTATGGCGAAAAACGGATTAAAGACCGGCAAAGATCCCCGGGTCCGGTATACCCGGAAGATACTCAAAGACAGTCTCCTTGAGCTGATGAAGACGCGCCCGGTGGCGGGAATCGGCATAAAAGAAATTTGCGCCCTGGCGGAGCTCAGCCGTTCCACCTTCTATACTTATTATGACGATGTACACCACCTCCTTGAGGAGATCGAGGAAGAAGTGTTTGCCCATTTAGAGGATATGGTCAATCAATACGGTGCCTCAATGAGGCGCGGCAGCCGGAATGCCGGGGCGATATTTGAAAGCATACTGCACTATACAGTGGATAGCAGCAATATGCTCCAGATCCTGCTGAGCGAGAACGGGGACATTAGCTTTCCGACAAAAGTTTTCCAACACTTTATCCCCCAATCACAGAAGATACTCCAGGACTCTTCTAAAAGTCCCGTGGAAGCCTATGTTCATGAAGGCTATTCCGTATTTGTCGTCCACGGCGCCGTCGGGCTTTTGCAGTATTGGCTTAAAAACAACATGCACATCCCCATCCCAACCCTGGCAAAAATGCTGGTTAAACTGACCCAGCCCACAAGAGGGTAGACATCGTTTTTTGGGAAGGCCGCAAAACATTCCGGCTGTGTGCGATTTTACAGCAATCTGGTATCCAGGCAGCAAATAAAATGGGGTTCCACCTTTCCCTGGCGCAAAACTTCATTGCACAGCGAAAGGCCGCCTGGCGTGGTCATTTGACCTGGCCGGCAAGGAGGCCGGCCTAAACAAATCATCAGGGGTTTTGCGAAGCAAAACCCCGAAGGCGAAAATAGCCCCGGAGGGCGATTTTCGCCCGCGCAAGGGATAGAAGCGGAAATACCGCAGACCCCCGGCCCAACCTGCCCTACTTCATGCGTGTACCGCGGAGCCGGGGCAAATCCCGAAAAAACGCTTGTAGAATCTGCCTCCGCTATCTTCGATACGTCGTATCTACGATACACTACGGCAAAAAGCCGACGGCAGGGAATTCCAAAATGTTTTTCCGGGCTATGCCCCGGCTCCGCGGTACAAGCATGGGGTGGGTCAGTTTTTACAGCGGGGCTCTGCTTCTAAGAGGCGAAGAGTTTGGCCGGGGGGTCGAGGAATTGAAGCGGATAGCCCGGTCCGCCGCCCGCAGAGCGGGCGGCGGATGCGCCCAAAATACGATCAAAATTCCTATGCGTTTATCCTGGCAATTTTGTGCCTTCCCTTTCCCGGGGCAGGACAGATACTGTTTCAATCCCCCGCGTGTTTTGTGTAGAATGGTCTGGTGAAACGTATCATCCTTAAACCCGGCGAGGAAGCCCGAATCCTTGCGGGACATCCCTGGGTCTATGACAACGAGGTGGAGAAGATTCTGAGCGGCCCGGCAGGGAAGGATGCGGCCCTGGTTGCCGGGGAACCGGCGGATGTAGAGGCCGTGGTCCGGGGCAAGCCCTGTTACCTGGGCCGGGCCCTGGTGAATCCCCAGTCCCGGATCATCGCCCGGATCTACAGCCCCTCCAAGGAAGGGCTGGACAAGGGTTTTTTTAAGCGCCGTATCCGGGAGGCTCTTAAGCGGCGGCTCCTTGCCGGGGGCGCCGACGAGGGGGCTTACAACCTGGGCCGGGAATCGGCCCGGCTGGTCTTTGGGGAGGCGGATTTTCTGCCGGGCCTTATCATCGACCGCTTTGTGGGCTGGACCCTGGCGGAGATTGAGGAGAACCAGCCGGAGCGGCCCCTGGATTGGGACGATACCGAGGCCCGGCTGGGGCCGCCCCAGTCCTGGATCTCCGTCCAGTTCCTCAGTTATGGCATGGACCGGCGGCGGGAAGAGATTATCGCCGCCCTGGAGGAGACCCTGGCCGCTCCCCTGGTTCCCGCGGGGGGGAAGGCCCTGGGTCTGCCCCGGGGGATCATCGAAAAGTCCGCGCCCCGGTTCCGGGAACTGGAGGGGCTTCCCCCGCAGGAAGGGCTTATCAAGGGGGTCTTCCCCCCCGGCGGGGTGGTGATCTTTGAAAACGGCCTGCCCTTTGTGGTTTGCCCGGAGGAGGGGCAGAAGACCGGCCACTTCCTGGACCAGCGGGATAACCGCCTGCGGGCGGCGTCCTGTATGGCGGAGCTTTGTTCAGGGGAGACCGGTTCCGGGGACGGCGAATCCGCGCCGGTCCTACGGGTCCTGGACGGCTGTTCCTACACCGGGGGCTTTGCGATCCACATCCTCCGGCTGGGGGATTACGGCTTTAATTCCGGCGGCCCTTCGGTCCCCATCGTGGCGGACTGTGTGGATTCCTCCGCGACCGCCCTGGAAACCTTGAAGATCAACGGGGCCCTGAACGGGGTGGAGGACCGGCTGCGGACGGTAGAGGCGGATATTTTTGAATTCCTGCGGCAGGCGGAGCGGCGCAGGGAACGCTACGATCTGGTGATTCTGGATCCCCCGGCCTTTGCCAAGAGCCGTTCCGCGCTGGGGGGCGCCCTCCGGGGCTACAAGGAGATCAACCTGCGGGCCCTCCGGCTGCTGCGGGCCGGGGGTATTTTGATAAGCTGTTCCTGCAGCCAGGCCCTGGACGAACTGCGGTTCCGGCAGTTGATTGGGGAGGCGGCCCGGGACGCGGAACGCCGGCTGTACCTGCTGGAATCCCGTACCCAGGCCCGGGATCATCCGATCCTTGTGGGCTACGATGAATCGTTATATCTTAAATGCAACATTTACCGGGTGCAGTAGTATCCGGCGCAAAACTGTATTGCACGGCGAAGGGCTGCATGGATGCCGTTTTTCGCCCGCGCCCGTATCTTGAATCGAAACGAAACAGAAACATTATTTCTGAAAAACAATGAGCCAATTCAAAACTTGGTTCCAATTTAGGGGGTAATCATGGAGACGGCCGGTAAGCGTCAATGGGTAAGGCGGGCTTTTGGCAGCCAGACGGTGGAAGCGGTTCCCGCGGGGTTTTGGTTCCACTTTACCCGGGACGAGGTGGAGGATGTGTTTGAACATCCCGGGATGCTGGAACAGAACCTGGAGGGGCACCGGAGGTTTTTCCGGGATTTTCAGCCGGACTTTGTAAAGATCATGAGCGACGGGTTTTTTATCTACCCCGGCCGGGAATTCCGGGAGGCCGAGACCGCGGAGGAATTCCGCAGGGCGGTTTCGATTGGTCCCGGGCATCCCTGGATCGAAAAGCAGGTGGAACTGGTAAAGACCCTGACCGGGTTTTTTGGGAAGGAGGTTCTGTGTTTTTACAATATCTTTTCCCCTGCCACCTGTTTTAAATTCGGCCGCCGTTCTTCCGGCAGGGTTCCGGATACCCTGCTGGGGGATCTCATTCGGGACGATGCCCTTGTCCATGCCCTGGATGTTGCGGCGGGGGACCTGGCCGTCCTTGCCCGCAGGGTTATTGTCGAAGGGGGGGCCGACGGAATTTACCTGAGTGTCCAGGATCAGGACGACAGCCGTATCGGCGCGGAGGACTACGGGCGGGTCTTTGCCCCTGCGGACAGGCGGGTGCTGGCCGCGGCGGGGGAGGGGGGGCCGGCGGAGCCGGTGAATATCCTCCATATCTGCGGCTACGCGGGACGCCGCAACAGGCTGGAACACTACGCCGCTTACCCGGCCCAGGTCTTTAACTGGGCCTCCACCGTCGAGGGGGTCTCCCTGGCGGAGGGGACGAAGCTTGTTGGGGGCCGCTGTGTGCTGGGCGGTGTTGACAACACGGTGACGGGGATCCTGTACCGCGGGACCGAGGCGGAGATTAAGGCGGAGACCCGGCGGATTTTGGACGAGGCGGGGCGGACCGGCGTGGTCCTGGGCGCGGACTGTACGGTGCCCAGGGACATCGACCTGCAGCATCTGCAATGGGTCAGGGAGGCCGCCGCCGGGGCTGCCGCACAGGCCCGGTAGGGGGCAGGGCCCCGAAATAAGCCCCATAATTAGGATATGAACATGACTGAACTTATGGCGGAACTGGTACTACAACTGGGGGTGATTCTGTTCGCCGTCCGGTTTGGCGGGCGGCTGGCAAAAAAGGTGGGAATTCCCCCGGTGCTGGGGGAACTTCTGGCGGGGATACTGATTGGTCCCTATGCGCTGGGGGGTATCCCGCTGCCGGGCTTTCCCCGGGGACTCTTTGGCTTGGGACTCTCCGGCGCAGGTTTTTCCGGCGCCGAACTTTCCGGTTCGGGGGCCTCCGCGACGGTGGTAACGCCGGAACTCTACGCCTTTGCCACAGTTGCTTCTATAATCCTGCTCTTTGTTTCCGGGCTGGAAACGGACCTGGGACTTTTCCTGCGTTATTCCGTGGCCGGCGGCCTTATCGGCCTTGGGGGGGTGATCTTTTCCTTTGCCCTTGGGGATCTGGCAGGGGTGCTGCTGTTCCACAGTTCTCTTATGGATCCCCGCTGCCTGTTTTTGGGCATCCTCTCCACCGCCACCTCCGTCGGCATTACCGCACGGATCCTTTCGGACCAGAAGAAGATGGACTCCCCCGAGGGGGTTACGATCCTTGCGGCGGCGGTTTTTGACGATGTGCTGGGCATTATCGCCCTGGCGGTGGTGCTGGGGCTTGTGGCGGTACTGAACGAGGGCCAGGGCGGCCCGGAACCTCTGGTGATTCTGGCGATTGCGGGCAAGGCATTTGGCATCTGGCTGGGCTTTTCCGCCCTGGGGCTTATCTTTTCCCGGCACATTGCCGCCTTTTTGAAAAGTTTTAAGCACAGCCACGATTTTATGGTCCTTGCCCTGGGCATCGCCCTGATCCTGGCGGGGTTCTTTGAAAAACAGGGGCTGGCCATGATCATCGGCGCCTATATTACCGGCCTTTCCCTGTCCAAGACCGATATTGCCCCGGTGATCCAGGAACGGGTCCACGGGCTCTACGAGTTCTTTGTCCCCATCTTTTTTGCCGTCATGGGTATGATGGTTAACGTGCGGGAGATTCTTTCGCCGCCGGTGCTGCTGTTCGGCGCGGTATACACGCTGGGGGCTATGGTTGCCAAGGTAATAGGCTGCGGCGGCCCCGCCCTGCTCCTGGGTTTTAACCCCCGGGGGGCCCTGCGGATTGGAACCGGCATGGTGCCCCGGGGGGAGGTGGCCCTTATCATCGCGGGCATTGGCCTTGCCTCGGGGATTCTGGATACGGCCCTCTTCGGGGTTGTCATCCTGATGACCCTGATCACCACCCTGGCTGCGCCCCCCCTCCTCAGCCTTACCCTTAAGATCCCCGGTTTGGGAACCAGGAATCCGGTCAAGCCCGGGGACCATGCCGGCAGTTCCTGGGATTTTCACGATGACGACATTGCGGATATGGTTACCGACGCCCTGCTCAAGGCGCTGCGGGCGGAAGGTTTTTATGTCCAGGTTATGAACATCGACGAGGGGCTTTCCCAGGCCCGGAAAGACGACATTGCCCTTTCCATTACCCGCGCCGGGAGTACCCTGACCATTGAGACCGCCGGGGCGGATATGCCCTTTGTGCGGACCGCTGTTTACGAGATAATGCTCCGCCTGAGCGAAACCATGCAGAAACTTAAAGCCGCCGCGGACCCTGCCGCCATGCGGAAGGAACTGCTGGAAGGCCGGGGCAGGACTACCCAGGAACTGCTGGAGCTTGTTACCGAAGAATGTACCTCTACGGAACTGCGGGGGGACACCAAGGAGGCGGTGCTTACCGAACTGGTGGACCTTCTGGCGGCCCACGGCAAACTGGAAGACCGGGACCTGGTGCTTCACGATATTTTTGAGCGGGAAAAATCTATGAGTACCGGCATGCAGTACGGCGTCGCCCTGCCCCATGCCAAGAGCGAAGGGGTCAAGGATATCTGCGTCGCCGTGGGGATTAAGCAGCCCGGCATTGAGTTTGAGTCCATCGACGGCGAAAAGTCCCGGCTCTTTATCATGGTGGTTTCCCCCCGGAAGGTCTCCGGTCCCCATATCCAGTTTCTTGCCGCCATCGGCACAGTCTTGCAGGACGAGACGATCCGGGAACAGGTGATCCGCTGCAGCTCCCCCCGGCAGGTAGTAGATCTGCTGCACCGGGGAACCGGTTCATGACGAATGATTATACGCCATCATCATGGAATACTGGGCGCATCCCCGGCCCAAGGCAACCTCCGGTTACCATGGGCCGGGGACCGGGCTATCCGCTCCAATAAAAACGCCCTTCTCCCGGGAGTGGAGTTTGAGCCAATCCTGCCGGGATTGGCTCAAACTCCGAAAATAAAAACGCTTTAGCGTTTTTATTCCGCTTCTATCCCTTGCGCGGGCAGCGGCATGGCCATTTGGCCATGCCGCTGCCTTTGGCGGGGGCGCTGCCCCTGCCCGCAGGGCTCTTACGGCCTGGCGTAAAGAAAGCCTAATCGTTCATTAGTGTGCGGATTATTTTGCAGGGATTGCCGACCGCCAAACTATTGGGAGGAATGTCCTTTGTAACGACACTGCCTGCACCGATTACACTATTCTCACCGATGGTTACCCCCGGCAGTATAATAGCTCCTGCGCAAATCCAGACATTGTCACCGATATTTACCGGGTGGGTATATTCCAATCCTGCCAAACGTTGTTTTACATCCATTGCATGTTCTTCTGTTATAATGCAGACATTCGGCGCAATGAAAACGCTATTTCCAATTGTAATTTTCCCGCTGTCCATAAGCTTGCAATTGACATTGAGAAAAAAGTTATCCCCCACCTCCGTATTATACCCGTAAGTGCAAAAAAGCGGTTGCTCCACAACACAGTTAGCTCCGGCCTTGCCCAACAATCCACGTATAGCAAGCTGCCGTGCATAGCGGTCCAGCGGATATAATTTATTGTAATAATATAACTTTTTAATAGTCACTTCGCGATCCGATACAAGCTCAGGGTCGCCGGGCTGATACAACATCCCCGCATG
>JAISFT010000072.1 GCA_031263435.1 Treponema sp.
AAACAAGATGGTGTACAGCAAGGCCGATGGCAGGGCGGGGCATAGCCCCTGGAAGAACATTTGGAATTCCCTGCCGTAGCGTATCGAAGATACGACGTATCGAAGATAGCGGAGGCAGACTCTACAAGCGTTTTCCGGGGGCTATGCCCCGCCCTGCCATCGGCCTTGCCGACATGACCTTGGGGAGGATCTACAGACTTTTGCATGAAAGTAAACGCCGATGCCCTGCGCCGTCTACATCAGGGGCGCGAAAATTCGCAGTACATCGGGAACCAGCCGCTGGAAAAAATTCCGGGCGCAGTCGGCCAGACTAATCTCATGGCAGCGGGGCAGGGTGTTAAGAAAATCATCCTTAACCGCGCCGATCGTGCGGTTATGGTACAAGACCACCCCACATTCAAAATGCAAGTACAGGCTGCGAAAGTCCAGGTTGGTGGTACCCACCGTGGCTACCCGGTCATCGGACACAAAGGTTTTGGAGTGGTTAAAGCCATCGGTATATTCGTAGACCCTGACCCCCGCGCTGATAAGCTGCCGGTAGTAAGAACGGGAGGTGATGGCTACAATTTTCTTGTCCCAGCGGTGGGGCGTAACGATCCGCACGTCCACCCCGCTCTTTGCCGCCAGCGCAAGGGCGGAAATCAGGTTATCGTCTATCACCAGGTAAGGGGTATTGATGTACACATAGTCCTTTGCATTGTTGATGATCTGAATGTACACATGCTCCCCTACGTTTTCATCGTCAATAGGACTGTCCGCATAGGGTTGGACAAAACCATCGGATTCTACCGGACAGCCCTCCTTCCAGGGGTACAGGGCCGGATAATTTTCGTTCTGCCTGGGATCCAGGTTCCACATTTGGAGGAAGATAAGGGTAAGGGACCATGCCGCCTCCCCCCGCAGCATAATTGCCGCGTCCTTCCAGTGTCCAAACCGTTCTATCTCGTTGATGTATTCGTCCGCCAGGTTCATACCGCCGGTAAAGGCAACTTTTCCGTCGATGCAGACAAGTTTACGGTGGTCCCGGTTGTTCTGCAGGGAAGAGAGTATGGGCCTGAAGGCGTTAAAGACGATGCATTTGATCCCCTTTTGCTTCATTTCTTCGGTAAAACTGGAGGGCAGGGACATGAAGCAGCCAAGGTCATCATAGATAAGCCGAATGTCGAGGCCGGCACGGGCCTTCCGTTCCAGAACGGCCAGGACAGAATCCAGCATCCGCCCCTGTCTCAGGATAAAAAATTCCAGAAAAATGTACTGTTCCGCGTTTTCCATCTCCTCCAGAATTTTTTTGTGAAAAGCCTCCCCGGATGCAAGGTATTCCGCCAGGGTATGGTTATAGACCGGGAATCCGGCGTGTTTCTGGAGGTAGCGGGCCTGGGGAAGGAAGTCCCGGTCTTTAGCCAGCAGGGAGGGAAGGCTGTCACCGGGAAGGTAAAAATATTCTTCGCTTTGGGAATTTGCCCGTTCAAAATACCGGCGCAATCCCCGGGGGTTGGACTGTAAAAGAAAGATGATGTACAGGACGCCGCCAAAAATAGGGATCATCAGGATAAGAAAAATCCAGGTCAGCTTATAGGCAGGTTTTTCGGTCTTATTAACGATGTATATACATACCATGATGCTCAGTATGTTCAGGGCCCAACTGAAATACTGGAACGAGATGCTGGAACCGGCAATTAAAAATACCAAAAAGCCAATCTGGAGCAGCAGGGCGCTGATAACAAAAACCCGGCGGCGGAGTACTACCCGCAGCCACGGCGCCGTTATACCGGCCACTTTCCCGCCCCCTGGCGGAGGACCTGCACCCCATCTTCCGTAATGTCCAAAATGGTAGAAAAGATGCGGGTTTGGTTTTCGTCCCCGGAGATGATCATATCCAGTCCCTTGATGGATTCCAGCTCCTGGTCCGATTCAAAAAGTTCTTCCTCCGGAATTTCCAGGGCCGTTTCGTCTTCGCTGCTGCGGACTCCGTCCGGCCCGTCGATCATGCTCTGTTTTGCGGTTATTGAATACAGGGGAAACGCCAGGGTTTTGATCAGGGCCAGCGGTATAGGATGATCGGGAATACGGATTCCCACTTCCCGGCGGCGGATATCGAGGATCTTCTCCGTCCCCGGCAGAGTTCTCAGGATAAAGGTATAGGCCCCCGGGGACAGCCGCTTGATAAGCCGGAACCGGGTGTTGTCCATGCTGCACAGTTCCCCAAACTGGGAAATATCTGCACACAGCAGGGTAAAATGCCTCTCGTCCCGCTCCCCCGAAAGGGACTTGAGCTTTTTTATACCTGCCTTTGATTTAAGGGAGCAGGTCAGGGCCCAGCTTGTATCGGTGGGCAGGGCTACAAGCCCCCCGTCGTTGAGCAGCGCCGCCGCCTTCGTCAATACCCGGTCATCAATGTTTCCCGGATTTACATATTTGATCACAAGCCTACCCAACCCATATCAGCTTATTCGGCGCGGATTCCTGAAGAAAGATCTTCTCGTAGCGTCCCGAATGGGAAACCCCCGGATTCTCCGGAAAGTAGGTCTTCCGGAAAAACCAAACTATGTCGGACATGACCGCCGGGGAATTGCTGGGGGTGTAACGGAACCATATCTCGTTATCCTCCAGAATTTGCCGCAATTGCCGCGTGGCGGAAAGCTCCGGGTCGGTAAGACGGCGCAGTTCTGTTCTCAGACCTCCGTAATGGGTATCCCCCACACTGAGCATCCGCAGGTGCTTGCGCTCGTCCATCCAATAGATCTCGTATACCCCGGCCACGGACGGAACACGGGCGTTGATAGTCCAACGATCCGCCGGGCTGAGGGGAGACCAGTTGATGAAATAGTACACATTTTTGCCCTTTTCCCGGGCGGTAATGCCGTATTCCACTTTACCACTATAGCACAATGATGTTATCTTTTCCATACAGGGACTAGACCTGAGTGTATAAAAATTTATACATTTTGGCCCGCCAGGCGAAAAGTCCAAAATTTCCGGACTGTGTAATTCCTTATATTACAAGGAATTACGGAATTATGTGGGGATTTACCGGACTTGGCATGAAAATTGCAGTATTATACTGGACCTGTTAGAAGACTCGTCCGGAGGTTGTTATGACTACGTTGAAAAATAACGATGAGGACACCCAAGAGGTCAATGTTTTGCAGACTTACTTCAACCAGATTAAGGCGATTCCTCTGCTGAGTTTTGAGGAAGCGTTGGAATTATCGAAGCGAATCCGGCAGGGTGATGAAGATGCCCGCCGTAAACTTATAGAGGCGAATCTCCGCCTGGTCATCAAGATTGCCCGCGGTTATGCATCCTACGATACCCCGCTCATGGATATTATCCAGGAAGGAAACCTGGGACTTATCCGGGCGGCGGAAAAGTACGACTATTCCAAGAATATCCGCTTTTCCACCTATGCAAGCTGGTGGATTCGTCAGGCTATTTCCCGTTATATCTCCAACAAGCAGCGGGCCATCCGCCTGCCCCACCGCAAAGAGGTGCTTCTGTACAGGATACGGCGGGCCTACCAGTCCCTGAGTCAGACTTTGATGCACCAGCCCACAAGCGGGGAAATTGCCGATTATCTGGGGCTTACGGTGGAAGCTGTGGATCAGATCATCAAGGCTGCCCACGGGGCCGTTTCCCTGGAGTTGGACGGCGGGTCCGGTGAATCCGCGGCCATTGCGGATCTTCACGAAGATTACACCTACAACCCCGAGCGGACCTTTTTGCGCAAGTGTGCCCGTGCCGATACGATCCGCTTTTTGGGAATGCTCAAGGACCGGGAAAAACGGATCCTGATGAGCCGCTACCAGCTTGACGGCTCCAAAGATCGTACCCTTAAAACGATTGGGGATAGGATGGGGATCTCCCCGGAAACGGTGCGCCAGATCGAGATCAGGGCCCTTAAAAAGATCCGGAGCCATGCGGAAGAACTGAGGAACTGTGTTTACAGCGATGCGATGTAAGCCCCGGCGGTAATTTTACAGGCTGCATGCAGGCCGGCAGGGCATTCCTGCCGGCTTTTTTTTGGAGAATCATGAAGGTTTTAGGGCTGGAGTCTTCCTGCGATGAATGTGCCGCTGCGGTGGTAGAGGACGGCAGGAAGATACTTTCCAATGTTGTACATACCCAGATACCTTTCCATGCCGCTTATGACGGGGTGGTCCCGGAGATAGCAAGCCGCAAGCATACCGAGTGGATCTACGGGGTGGCAAAGCAGGCCCTGGAGGATGCGGGCCTTGGGCCGGGGGATATCGACGGAGTTGCCGCCACCTCCCGGCCGGGTCTGCTGGGTTCCCTGTTGGTGGGACTTAGCTTTGCCAAGTCCTTTGCCTGGGCCCGGAATGTGCCCTTTATCGCGGTAAACCACATGCTGGCCCATCTCTACGCTTCCCGGCTCGAAGAAAAGCAGGGGGGGCCTCCGGGGCCTTTACCTAGCGGGGAGACGGCCGGGGAAGCCCCGCAGGGCCCCGCTTACCCCTTTCTGGGGCTACTGGTTTCCGGGGGGCATAGTATCATCTGCCGGGTGGACAATTTTGATGATATTACGGTGCTGGGGACCACGATTGACGATGCGGTGGGGGAGGCATTTGACAAGGTTTCCAAATATTACGGTTTCGGCTACCCCGGAGGGGCGGCCATCGACCGGCTGGCCCGGACCGGGGACCCGGAGGCCTTTAATTTCCCCCTGCCGAGGCTCCACAAGGGGCAGCACCCCTACGACATGTCCTATTCGGGGCTTAAAACCGCGGTGGTAAACCAGTTGGAACAGTTCCGCCGCCGTTCTCCCAGCGGAACAGCGCCCGGTCCGGACCGTGGAGAAGGCCCGGATACGGCGGGGGAGGGCAAGGACAGTCCGGCAGGGGCTGAAGGGGCCGATATTGCCGCGTCCTTTCAGCGGGCGGCCATAGAAATTCTGCTCCGCAGCCTTTTCCGGGCCGCCGCCGACACCGGGCTGAGTACCATTGTGGCGGGGGGCGGAGTCGCGGCCAATTCCTGTTTACGGGAACGGCTCGCCGCCCGGCAGGACCTGCGCTGCATCTTCCCCCCCCCGGAACTCTGCGGGGATAACGGCGCCATGGTGGCCGGGATTGGCTTCCGCTACCTGGCCCGGGGAGAAACCTCGCCGTTCAGGGTAACTGCCTCCGCCCGGGTAGAGGGCTTTAAGCGGAAGTACCCGTAGGGGGCCCTACAGCGCACTGTAGTAGTCCCCATGATGTCTCACGTAAAAAACTAACCGAAGGGGTCCCTTTACCTTTCTGGGGTTTTCCGGTAGTATACCAAGTTCCAGGGGGTTTGTGCCCCGGTGAGGCTTAGGGGGCCGGGGCCCCCGATCTTTTAAGGAAGGATTGATATGTCACGGA
>JAISFT010000118.1 GCA_031263435.1 Treponema sp.
GCCCCGATAATGCCGTAGCAGTTGCCGGGGGTAAATTTAAGATTAACGTCCTTAAAAAGGGTACGCTCGCCAAAACCAAGACTAAGATCGGTAACAGTAATCACGCGATAATGCTCCTCTTGTTATATTAGCAGAAAGGAGCCCCTTTGGATATGTTTGCAGCAGGTTGTAAGGGGGGGCCTGTTACCATGCGGCCGTTCCGCAGCACGGGCCTTATGTCCGGCCCCCCCTCCGGCCAAGCCTCCTCACTGCGTAAACCGTTGCTTTACGCAGTTGCGGGGTCTTGGCCTACCCCCCCGGCGCCGCCTGGTAAAGGCAAAAGCCGCTGGGGGCTTCCACCGTCAACAAATTAAGGGGTTGTATGTCTGGAGAAAACAAGTGGGGGTAGCGGAATAACAAACACTTGCGTGTTTGTTATTTTCGGAGTTTGGGGCTTTGCCCCAAACTCCACACCGGAAAAAGGCAAGTGTTTTTATGGAGCGGGGGGGAGCAGCGTCAAAAAAGGCTCGTTATGGAGCTCAAAAATTTTGACGCCTTGGAATCTATGTGCTCCCCCTCAATTAATCAGGAAGCGGCGAGCCAGCGATCCACTACCTGCTGCCGGTACTCGGCGGACAGGGACTTGAAGAAGGCGCTGTAGCCGGTTACCCGTACCACCAGGTCGGGGTATTTATCGGGGTTCGCATGGGCTTCAAGGATCTTTTCTTTTGAAACCACATTAATGTTGATCAGGGTTCCGCCCATCTTGTTGTGGGCCCTGATAAGGGCTTTGATGTTTTCGATGCCCCCCATTTCCCTGGCAAGCAGCGCATCAATGTCAACCTGCAGCGGCACGGAATTGCCGTAGCCGCACTGCACGGAGGCCACTGCGTTGGCCTTTGCCGTCGGCGCAGTTCCGCCGCCGGGAAGAAAACCCGGATCGGGGTCGGCGCTGTGGGAAATTTCCGTGCCGGCAAATCTGCCGTTTGGTGTGGCCCCCAGATTCTTGCCGCGGGTATACACATCGCCGTGGGAAAAAATACCCGGAACAACGGTAAAACCCATCTTGGTCGGGGTTGAACGCATAAGATTCGTATACAGCCCGGAAATATACCGGGCATAGCCGTCGGCCGCTGTTCCCCCGGCACCGTACTGGGGCACGGATTTAAGCATAAGCCTGATGTCCTCAGCGTCCTTGTAATCATCCTTCAAAACCTGGTACAGCTTGTCCCAGGTAATACGTTTTTCCTGTACCACCCGCTGCTCAATGGCCGCAAAGGAATTGGCCGCGGTAGCCAGAGCCACACCGTCGCAGGTGAAGTCCAGAATATCGACGCCCCCGTGGGACATATCCACGCCCCGTTCGATGGGGCCGTGGGCTACCAGATCGAGGACGATCTCCGGCAGGTTCAACCATTTGTACTGGTAGTGCCAGTCTGCGGATTCCTTGATAATCTGTACGGCCTGGGCCAGGTGTTTTTCGTAGAGTTCCCTGAGCCGCCCCATGCTGCGCTCCCCCGCGGCCATCATGTCGTCCAGGGCCAGGAGCAGGGGCTGGGCCAGGCAGACCCGCGTAACATCCTGAAGGCAGTACTCTATGCCCGGCAGGGCCGTCCAGTTGCACCCAACCTTGGCCCGCATGCGGGCAATCGTGGCCGGATAGCCGTTCCGCATGTACCCCGTATCCAGCCCCCCCGAAAGGGAGTAACAGACCCCGGTGCCGTCTTCGAACAGGTACTGTACCGCTTTCGTAAACAGTTCGTCGCTGGTGTTCTCGTGTATCCGCAGAGCCAGGTTGTTGGGGATGTTGAGGCGGTGCTGGCCTTCCAGGATGAGGAACGAAAGTTTTGTGGAAACATCCTTCCCGGTTATGGGATCCTGACCGCCTATGGTATGGTAATGGGGATCGTTGAAAAAGAGGGATGAAAAGTACCAGACCGCTTCATCATCATCCACCAGGAGGCCGTTTTTCACATCTTGGTCATAATAGGGCTGGAGCAGCGTGTCGATCTCCTGACCGGCGCCGCCGTTGTGGTACATGCGGTCCACATCCTGCCAGTGAACTATCCACTGCAGGGCTTCCCGCAGGGTCCGCGGCGCCCCCCCGATAAGGTACTCGTCAATGTCCGCAATAGTGGTGTAATGGGCCTTGAGCTGCGAATCGCCGGTTTCCGCCGCGGCCTTCCGCAGGGCGCTTACATGGCGGCCTATGTAACGCTGGATAGCCTCTACAAGCCGTTCTTCCCCATCGTAAAAAGAGGTATCCTCGGGATTGTTGAGTTTCCGGAAGCGGCGAATTTTCTCAAGCAGACCGTCCCAGCCCAGTTCAAGGCCGATGCGGAGATCCGGGCCGCAGTGGTTCATGCCGTAGAGTATCCCCATCGCAAGGTTGTACTGTGCGCCGCGCTGTTCAAGTTCCGTATTGCGGTGCTCCGGCCGCCAGCCCGCGGCGATCTTCGATTCCCTTATCCAGCATCCGGCAAAGGCGCTGGCGGGGTGGAAGAATACCGGATGGTGGTCCAGCCAGCTTGAGAAGGTCTTGGTAACCGCCTCGATGCCGGCCACCATGTTACACGAGGGATCAACGGTTCTCTCGAAGCCCGGCTCCGGATCCAGGGGAATATTTCCGTGGTCATCGGTGTCCCAATGCCCCCCCAGACGGCGAAGTTTTTCATCATTAAACTGCATTTTAAGATTGTGCAGTTCCTTTATTCTGGCGTTGTAATCTGCCATTATGTCCTCCTCTGCCGGTGCGAACCGGCGTCAGTTCTTGATTTAAGTCCGGGGAATGATCCCCCGGTCCTGGTTAAACACCGTAACGTAACGGGATGCCAGCGTCTCAAGCTCTCTGATACGCCCGGGCGGCGGCGTTGTACACTGCGCGGCAAATGTTTCGTCCAGGGCATCGTACTTTGCCTTTGCAAGACCGTGGTAGGGAATAAGCTGGTAATATTTGATATTCGGCAGTTCCCCCGCCATCCGGGCGATGTTTTCAATCTCCTCGTCGGTATCGTTGACGCCGCCCACACAGGGCGTCCGTACCGCGGTTTCGCCCCGGAACTTGTCCCCCAGGAGCCTGAGATTCGCAAGCATCCGATCCCTGTCCCCCCTGACAAAGAAACGGTAGGTTCCGGGGGAGTAGCCCTTGATGTCGTACATGATAAGGTCCAGATAGGGGAGGAGGGATTCAAGCTGCTCAAAGGGGTAGTTCCCGGCGGTCTGCAGGGCCGTATGTATCCCCTCCTCCCTGCAGGCTGCCAGGACTTGCAGGGCAAACTCGTTTTGCAGTACCGGCTCCCCGCCGGAAAAAGTTACCCCCCCGCCGGATTCTTCGTAGTAGGAACGGTCACTTAAAATATTTTCCAGAAGCTCGGTCACAGAGATCTTCCGGCCCTTCAATACCAGGGCCGAAGAAAAACACTCAACGGCACAGCGGCCGCAGCCGGTACAGAGGGCCCGGCCGATGCGGTGTTCCCCGCCCTCCATCGTATGCGCCCCCACAGGACAAACCTTAAAGCAACTGCCGCAGCCGATACAGCGTGAGGGGTAAAATTCTATCTGGGGCTTTACACTGAGCGACTCGGGGTTATGGCACCAGATGCAGCGGCAGCTGCAGCCCTTAAAAAACACCGTTGTCCGTATCCCCGGTCCATCGTGTACCGCAAAATGTTGAACATCAAAAATAGTACCTTCGGGATGCATGCTGCTATAGATATCCTGCGACAAGCATTACCCTTTTATGCCTACAGATGCAATACCCTGGATGATGAATTTCTGGAAGCCCAGGAAAATCCCCAGGGGCGGAATCATGGCTATGGTAGCCACGGCAAAAACCCTGGGATAATCCTTTACCCCAAACTGCTGGAGCTGGGCTATCATGGTGCCAAGCCAGGCGGTCAGGGTTGTTTCGCTGGTCTTGTTGATATACAAAAAGGGGGTCATCCAGTCGTTCCAGGCCCCCAGGGCGCTGTTAATCGCCACCACCGCCAGTATGGGCCCCTGCATGGGAAGGACGATCCTGAACATGATGCTCCAGAACCCGTAACCGTCAATTTCGGCGGCTTCTTCAAATGAACGGGGGAAACTTTTTACCGACTGCATAAAGAGGAAGGACCAGAGGAAGACCCCCCAGCCCATGGGCAGGTAGAGTACCATCCGGTTATTTATCAGGCCCTGGCCCCCCTGACCCAGCCAGTTATTGCCCCCCACGAAAGGGAGGCGGCTTATCATGATAAAGGTGGGCATCATGGTCAGCACTCCGGGTATAACCTGGGCAACGATGATCCCTATAAGAATAGCTTTTTTTGCTTTGAATTCGTAGCGGGCCAGGGAATAGCCCCCCAGCACGGCCACCGAACAGTTGATAAAAGTCCACCATGCGGAGCGCATAAGGGAATTCATCAGGGGTCTCAATGCTCCGTCCATCGCAAAGATGACGCGGTAATTTTGGAAAGTCGGATTTTTGGGAATTACCACAAGGCTCCCCAGCGAGGTAAAATTGCGAAGGGTCATAAGGGAGGCAAGAAACCCGTAGATCATAGGATAGGTGGAGATCAGCGCGCACAGGGTCATGAGCAGAATCCACCCTGTCTTCAGGGTAATTTTTCCGGTGATATAGGATCGAGAATGGATCACTGTTGGTCGGATCATTGTTGGTCCCCCCGCTGCTGAAGGTTAAAGTAACCGATGGCAAATACAATGGTTACCAGTCCCAGGATAAGGGATTCTGCCCCGGCCATTCCCAGGTTAAAGTTTCTGAAGCCATCCCGGTAAATTCTAAACATAAGCACATCGGTCTGGCCGTAGGGGTTGCCGCCGGAGATCAGCATGACCGTATCAAACATCTGCATAGCGCCGATGATGCCCGTAAGCAGGATATACATGGTGATATACCTGAGCCCCGGAATGGTTATGTAGCGGATCCGCTGCCAGAAACTGGCCCCGTCCACCTGGGCCGCCTCGTAGAGGGAAGGATCGATTCCCTGGAGCCCGCCCAGCCAAAGAATTACCGCGGGCCCTATGTTTTTCCAGGAATTGTAAATGACGATCCAAAAAAACATCCACATGGCGGAGTAATTCCAGGCAATCGCAGTTCCCCCCAGGGTGGTAATAATCTTGTTCAAACCCTGATTCCCCAGAGGGTTGAGCAAGGCAACCCAAATTGCCGTGGTCGTGGTAGAAGCCGCAACGGAAGGAATGTAGATCGCCGTGCGGTACACCCCCTTGAGCCGGCTGCTGACGTTCAGCAAGAGCGCCATTCCGAAGGACAGGATGGTATTAACAAAAAGAGTGGCGGCGCCGAGCAGGGCCTGGCGCAGAAGAAGGATTGGAAAATCGGAAATTAAAAAGAAGGTTTCGAAATTTTTGAGCCCCACCCAGACAGGTTTTCCGCCCAGCCCGTTATAATCGGTGAATCCCAGGTAAAGTCCATAGAGGAGGGGAATAAGACTCCAAATGGATGTATAAAAAAGAAGGGGGCACCAGATAAGATATGCCCGCCGTGCTTCCCGCCACCGGCGGGTTCCCCTGGGGGCCGCGATCCATGTGGGGCTGACTTGGTTCTTCATAATTTCTGCCTTATTCCTGCCTTGAATGGAAGCGCCCCGGCAGAATGCCCGGGCGCTTTCCGCATCGTTATCTGGTCAGAGTCTCAATTTTTAACTGGGCTTCGGAACAAATCCTGGCGATAGGATCGTTGGACATGGTTGTCCGGGCAATGACCTGGCTGTTCAGAATGTCCCAGACATCCGAGTGGTTCCTCAAAAATACCGCGACGCCGCCGAAGCTTGAGGCCCCCATTTCATAGGCCGAAACCTTGAGGGATTCTTTACCCTCCCCCTGATAGTACTGCTGATCATCCAGGTACCGCTGGGTGGGGATCATCAGGTTTTCGTACTGCAGGTAAAGGATGTTGTTTTCTCCCAAACAGATATCCTTATAAAATTTCCAGAAGATATCCGCTTCCGCCTGGGGAATCGCCGTGGGAACGCCGCAATACACGGTGCCGACCAGACAGTTACCGGCTGTTCCGCCGGAGGGAATCGGCAGCGGGGCAACTCCGTAGTCCATGCCCCAGTTCCTGCAGCCGTTTTCCTGCCAGGAGCCGTTGACCGCAAACGCGATGGTCTGGTCTTCCTGGAAGGCTTTCCAGAGGGGGTCCTCGTCCGCGCCGTTCCCCAATCCGGGCGGGAAGAAGGCGTTCATTTCCCTGATGAATTGAAGGGTCTGCTGAAGTTTGGGATCGTTCAAATTGGGTCTTCCGTTGACGGCGAAGTCCGTGCCGTTCTGCCGGAAGAAGGGCGTAGCCCGCAGCCCTCCGCCCAGGTGGGGGAAGGAGGGAACTCCGCCGCCCCAGAATTCGCCCCTGCCCGCGGTGGTTATCTGGGCGGACATAGCCTTCCATTCGTCCCAGGTTGTGGGGGGCTTATTCGGATCCAGCCCGGCTTTCCGCATCAGTTCTTTGTTGTAGAACAGCATGAAGGGAGAAGTCTTCATGGCCACGCCGTAGGCTTTCCCGTTTGTCCCGTAATAGATAAAATTCCTGTTCAGGCCCTGGAGTACGGAGGCGGGTACTTCCTGAAGCATCCCTGCTTCCGCGTAGGCGGGGAAGAAGCCTTCGCCGGCAAGCATGGTGGGGGGAGTACCCGCGGCGATCATGGAGCGCTGTTTGGCGTCCAGGGTTTCGGCCCAGCCCCAGTCTACCCATTCCCAGTTCACATCGGGGAATGCCCGTTCCGCGTCCTGGCGGTTCTTAACCCGGTAATAGCCTTCGCCGGTCAGGCCCTCGTTCACCAGGGTAATGCCCCTTTCCCGGGCAATTTGCCGGGTTTCATTCAGGGTATTTTCCCACGTAGCTATCTGGGTATCGTCATAACCCAGCATACTGATGGTGAGCGTGGGGCCGGATTTCCTCGCCGCGCTCTGGGATCTGCCGCCCGCAAAAACAAGGACGGCGCCGACACACAGCGCGGTAATCAGCAGAAAGAAACGTTTCATAGATTACTCCTTCCGAAAAAATATTTTACAGGAATACTCCTGCACATTGCCGGGGTTAAAGAGGGTGGGACCACAGTTTCTCTGCTGCCTGGATAGCAGCGTATACCACAGAGCCGGGGGAAAAGACACACGAGGGCTATAGGGTTTGACTTGTACGGCAGGGGGAGAGGTGTTAAAGCGGCGGCCGTTACATAATGGAAAAAATTGGGGGGGGGGGGGGGGGGGTAGACAAAAGTAAAAATACTATCACAAACAACCCCCGCAACCCGGCGCTTTGGAATTCATCTGCCGGTAAAAACTTCTCATTGCGGGGATCGTATAAACCTATGTTGTTCCGGGTGGCAATAGTTTTTTTCAGTAATGCTCAGTTTACCCGGCGAAAAGCGAAAGGACGCCGCAGACTGCAGGCTAAACTTGACCTACAGAACAGCGTGTTCCGGCAGGGCCGGGGCAAAGCCCGAAAGAACGCTTGTAGAGTCTGCCTCCGCTATCTCTGATATACCGCAGCGGGGGAGTGCAAAGGCCGGGGCATAGCCCCCGGAAAACGCTTGTAGAATCTACCTTCGCTATCTCTGATACGTCGTATCTTCGATACGCTCCGGTA